>PGYQ01000014.1 GCA_002839745.1 Candidatus Kuenenbacteria bacterium HGW-Kuenenbacteria-1 | reverse complement strand
ATGTTCATAAATATTCACCGAGGCTTAAAATCAAAACGAAGAATAAAAGTGATCAAAGAATTACTAAAATAAAAAGCACCCAAAATGTCTATTAACCCGATTTTTATTTAAAATTTAAAATTATTTTTTATTTTCCTATTTCTTTTATTTTCACTTTGGTATATAACTGTCTATGACCATTTTTTGTTCTTTCTCTTGTTTTTGCTTTGTATTTAATTACAATTACCTTTTTGGCCTTGCCTTGTTCCAAAATTTCAGCTTTTATTTTTGTATCTAAAAAAGGTTGACCAATTTGAACATTTTCTGCTTTGTCATCAGAAATTAAAAACACTTTATCAAATTCAATTTGATCCCCTATATTTCCTTCGATTTTTTCAATCTTTAAAACAGCATCTTTTTTAATTTTATACTGTTTTCCACCGGTTTTTATAATTGCAATAGACATAATAAAAATTTATAAAATAAAAGCTAAAAGCTAAAATATTATACATAACTTTCAATTATCCGTCAAATAATTATAATTGCTCTATCCCTTTTTTTATTCTTTCTTCTGCTTGCGTTATGCAATCTTCGCCAGTATCTTTATACTGTTTTTCCTTTAACATTTCTTGTGCAGTTTCAATATTTTTTCTTATTTTTTCTTCTTTTTCTTTTTCGGTTAATTTAATAAACTCTTCGTAAAGTTCATCCACTGTTCCTCCATGTCTGTGAGTATAAATTCTTGAAAAAAAATTTGAAGATAATTCTAACCCTTTAGCTTTTTCAATCATTTCTTTAAATTCTTCTACTGCTTGAGGCGAAGCAACTTTATTGTTTGCTTTATCTTTTTCCTTTTTATCAAGACATTCTTGAATCAAGTCTTTTATTAATAACTCTCTATTTCCTTCTGATTTAAATTGTGCACATTCATGTTTAGTCATATATTTTTCTCTCTAAATTATCACTGTTAATGTTAGTGATAAATTAAAATTAAAAATTTATTAAATTTTTGCTTGTTGAAGACAGTCTTCAATTTTACAATTTTATTTCTCTATTAAAACTTGTCTTAAAGTTTCATTTTGTAAAGATTTATCTAAAGTTTTTGTGTCTAATAAAGTTATTAATGTATCGTAAATTCTTGAAGCACTTTTAGAACGCGTAAAAAGTCCTTTTCCGTAATAAGCTCCTATTTCTTCCATCTTTTTCAAAAATGCGCTCTTTCCAGCATTAATATCGCTAACTTTTAATTTATCTAAAATGCAATTTTTGTTGTTTAAATCAAGAAATCTTTCTGGAACTTGAGAAGTTAAAAGTTTCCCAAAAAATGACTTACCACCTGTGCGCGCCATTTCAAGCGTTTTAACTATTTCATTTTTATGCATTGTTTTTGCTACTTCTTGTTCATGCGCCTGAATTTCTTCCGCAGTCATTTTTATTTCTAAAGGAGTTGTTGCCCTATTTATAAAAGCCTCAACTGTTTCATTGGGAGCAGGGGTAAATCCTTTTGATTTTAATTCCTGAAGAGTTTTATGAAGAGCTACGCAATTTGTTTTTTCAGACCAATCAAAAGTTTTTCCATCAACTGGTCCAAATTCAGGCAACTTTTCATATGAAGCATTAATAGTTCCAACTTTTAAATCTAAAATAGCTTGCGCCGGAAGATCTTTAACATTGCCCCATTCTGGTTTTTGATATTTATCTCCATAAATTTCATCCACTATTTTATTTAATTCTTTAGAATTTGTTACGGTTTCTGTTTCTGTTCCTTTCACTGTTGGGGTTGCTGTTTCTGTTTCTGTTCCTTTCACTATTGGGGTTGCTGTTTCTGTTCCTGTTGTTTTTACTGGTGGAATCACTGCTTCTACTGTTGGGGTTACGGTTTCTGTTCCTGTTGTTTTTACTGTTGGGGTTGCTGTTTCTGTTTTTGTTCCTATTGTCATTGTTCCTGTTTTATTTGTTGTAACTATTATATCTTCTTTAGGTGTTTCAGCAGCAATTACCTGTAATCCCTTTTGTGAATTTATTGCCTGCTGTAGCTCTTTAGCCTGTTTTGCTAATTTTTCTTTTAAATTTGCTAATTTTTCTTTTGCTGTTTCTAAATCTGTTGTTAACTTTAATTTATCTTTTTCTGTTGGTCTTTTTGATAATTCGTCTGTTAATTTTGCTACTTTCTTATTTTCTATCTCTAAATCTTTTTGCGTATTTTCTAAGGTTGTTTCTGTTGTTTTTTTAGTTTGTTCTAAATTTTTTATTTCTGTAGAAGATTTTTCTATTTTTTCTTGTGCTGTAACTAATTTCTCTTTTGCTTCATCTCGTTGATTCATTGCATGAGACCAACCAAAAACACTAATACAACTTATAATAGCACCTAAAACAGCTAAACTTCTCAAAGCTATCTTTATAAACTTTCCCTTTTTAGGGGATTCTTTTTTAACTTCTTCTAATTTTTCTTCAACTTTATTTCTCATTTCATCTATTATTAATTCTAAACGTGCAATCTTTTCTTTTTGCTCATCTATAGTCTCCCAATCCATTTTAGTTTCATTTGTTTGTTCATTTATTATCGATTTTAGCTGATTTATTTTCCATGCTTGATCATCTATTACTTGAGTTTGCTCTTTCGTTTTCTGTTCTTGTGTTACCATCTTCGCTTTAAGCGAATCCAAAGTTTCCTTATCTGCTGGAGTTTTTTCTATTGGGGTTTTATCCGAAGTTTCATCAGAAGTTTCATCTACTTCAAGAGCTTTATCAAGAGTTTCATCTACTTCAAGAGTTTCATCAAGAGTTTTTACTGGATATTTTTCTATATCTCTTGATTCTAAAATTTCTTTAATTTCATTTTTACTCATTAAAGGTATGCTTAGTTTTTCCAGCACTGCTGAGTTTATCTCATCAAAACTTTTCCCTTCATCTGATAATTGATAAATAAATTTAAGAATCTCTTCTTCTAATAATTCTTCTTCTTTATCAAGACTTGACCCTGTTGAAGCTTCCATTGTTATTTTATATTCTCCTCCCTCTCCAGTATAAGTTCCTGATGATTGACTATTTTTTGGAGTATTCGCCACCACCTGATACGAATTTTCTGCTGGAGCTTCATTTATTGGGGTTATATCTTTATCTTTAGTAGTTTCTCTATTTCTTTTTTCTTGTTCTCTTGCTTGACGTTCTTTTATTCGACGTTCAGCAAATGAATCATATTGTGCTTTAGAATAACGTTTTTCCATATAATTTTAAATTAAAAAATAAAAAAAATAATTATTTATTTTCAACCAATTCCTGCTTAAATTTAGTCATTTCTTCCATAATAATTTTATTCAAATTTGGAATTTTGGCTTGCAAAAAACCAACTAAAGCCATTTGATTTTTTTCTTCTGACATTTTTATAAATTCATCTTTATCTTCGTCTTTTAATTCCTCTGTAATTCTAATGAGAAGTCTTTTTTGAATTACATCAGTCATTTTTTCTATTAAACTAAGTTTTTGTTCTTCTGGTAAATTTTCCAATCCTAAAACCTTAATAAGGTTTTGTTTTAACATATTTTGATCAAACATATTTTTCCCTTTTTTATCCATTATAATAATGAATATTAAAAAATTAAATTTCTTTTTATTTAAAAATATTTTATTAAAAAGTCTGTTTCATCCTTAGAACAAGATAATCCCTTTATTGTTTATTTTATAACACAAAAAGTTATTTTTGTCAATAGCTTGTTGACATTATTGAAGACTGTCTTCAACAAGTCTTAATCAAATTTTAAATCATTAAGTTTTTCATCTAAGCACATTCCTAGCATACATTGTTTAGCAAATTTTTTATATGATTCCGGCGTTGGAAACATTTCACCAAGTATATCTTTATCAATAATCGGAGAATTTCGTTTGCCCGCATAATCACCTAAGCTATTGTATGGATCTTTGGCTACCCATTCATAGGCTTTATCAAATTCTTTTAATGCTTTTTCTAATCCTCCTGGATATTCTTCAAATGCATTTTTCACTTGAATATACACACTCAAGTAACTTATATATTCATCTCTTTCCACAAGCTTTCCTTTGTATCTACCCTGAAACAAACGCCCAATCTCTTTATATCGTTCATTAAATCTTTTGGCCATTGCGGTTCCTGCGCGTTGCATAAATATTCTAATTCCATCTTCGGTTTCCTGTTTTAAAATAAGATGAAAATGATTATTTTTAAGTTTAAACGCAAGAATCTTTACTAAAGGTAATTGTTTTTTTAGACTTTCTGGCCACACCAACTGCTTGTTGAAGACAGTCTTCAATAACTTTCTTAATTTTTGAAAAGGATTTGGCATTTTAGTTTTATTATTAAGATAATATAAAACTTGTAAAAAATGCCAACGATCTTTTGCATCAAGAACAATAGGTTGTTTACGATTCCCTCTATTATATATGTGTCCGTACGAACATTTTTCAAATTTCATAGTATTTTTATTAAAATTAAAACTGTTGAAGACTGTCTTCAATTATTCAATTATAATAAAAAAAATGCTTTTGTCAATTTTAAAAATGTGCTATAATAAATTAACCTTTGAGTTTTAGATTTTAACTTTTAATTTTTATGCAAAAAATACGAAAAGCAATTGTTGCTGTAGCTGGAACAAGTACACGTTTTTTGCCTGCGGCTAAATCAATGCCAAAACAAATGTTTCCAATTATTGATAAGCCAATTATTCAATTAGTGGTTGAAGAATTGGTTGAGGCCGGAATAGAGGATATTATCCTAGTAACCACATGGAACAAAAAACCGCTTGAGGATTATTTTGATCGTAATTGGGCATTGGAACATGAACTTGAAAAAGCAGGAAAAGAAAGACATTTAAAAGAAATTATAAAAATAGCAGAGATGGCCAATTTTATTTATGTCAACCAAAAAGGACCTTATGGCAATGGAACCCCTATATTATCAGCAGCTAGTTTAGTAAAAAATGAACCCTTTATATTTGCTTTTGGCGATGATTTAGTAAAATCAAAAACATCATTTACTAAGCAAATGATTGAGGATTATAATAAAACTGGACATTTGATAATGGGCGTTCAAAAAGTTCCAAAGCAAGAAGTTGATCGCTATGGTATTGTAAAATTAAAAGAGAATACTATGCAAATTGAAGATATTATAGAAAAACCATCTATTAAAGAAGCTCCATCGCAATTTGCGGAATTTGGCAGAATGATATTAAATCAAGACATTATAAATATTTTAAAAAAAACATCATTAGGAAAAAATAATGAGCTTTGGATTATTGATGCGATTCATAAATATCTTAAAAAAGGAGGAGAATTTTATGCTAAGAAAGTCGAAAACGGTGAATGGTTAACAACAGGAGATCCATTTAATTATTTAAAAGCAATATTAAAATATACCGCTGATAGAAAAGACATGGATAAAAATTTAATTAAAGAAATTAAAAAATTAAGCAAGAAATTATAAATTATGAATTTTAAATTATTAACTAAAACTAAAATTATAATTTTAGGACTCTCTAGTGTTTTTTTATTAACTACTGGTTTTGGATGTAGCTTTATGTCTAAAGAAGTTCGAGAAGCAATGAAGCCAGTAGAATTAAATTATTGGCGTGTTTTAGATAATGAAACAGACGCTCAAGATGATTTTACAGAAATTATTAATAATTATAAAGCCATTCATCCAAACATTAATATTATTTATAAAAAATTGCGCTATAAAGAATATGAGGAAGAATTGCTTAATGCTTGGGCTGAAGATCGAGGGCCAGATATTTTTTCCATTCATAATACATGGGTAGGTAAATATAAAAATAAAATTTTACCAATGCCTAAAGAATTAATTATTCCTCAAACAATTGTTACTGGCACATTTAAAAAAGAACCAAAAATAATAATACAACCAAAAGCAACACCATCTTTAAAAGAATTTAAAAATAAATTTGTTGATGTAGTTTATAAAGATGTAATAAAAGAAGGACAGGTTTATGGCCTGCCTTTATCAATAGATTCTTTGGTTTTATATTATAATAAAGACATATTAAACAGCGCTCGTATTCCTTTGCCACCAACAACTTGGTCTGAATTTATAGAAATGATTCCAAAAATAACTATTATAGACAAAGAAAATAATATTATTCAAGCTGGCGTGGCTTTAGGAACTGCTCAAAACATTACCAATGCCACAGATATTTTATCTCTTTTAATGATGCAAAATGGAACACAAATGATTGACGAAAATAATAGAGCAACTTTTAATCTTTCTTCTCAAACTCAAAAAGACATTATTCCTGGAGAGCAAGCCTTAACTTTTTATACTGATTTTGCCAATCCAACCAAAGAAACTTACACATGGAATGAACAAATGCCCGAAGCCTTAGATTTATTTATTCAGGGGAAATCCGCTTTTTATTTTGGTTATTCTGCTGATCTTTTTTCTATTCAAAATCAAGCGCCAAAATTAAATTTTAGCATCGCCCCAATGTTACAAATTGAAGGAAATTCAGAAATAAATTACGCAAATTATTGGTTAGAAACGGTTTCTAAAAAAACTGAACATTCGAATGAGGCTTGGGATTTTATTTTATTTGCCACTCAAGAAGAACAAGCAAAATTATATTTAGAAAAAACTAAAAAACCCACTGCTTTAAAAAATTTAATTAAAAAACAAATGGAAGATTATGATTTAAGTATTTTTGTTAATCAAATTTTAACTGCTCAAAGTTGGTATCGTGGAAATGTAGGAGATTTAATAAAAAAAATATTTAACGAATTAATTGAAGGAACTTTAAGAGGAGACGGAGAAATACAAAAATTATTAAATACAGCCGTTGAAAAAATTAATCAAACGTTTTAAGAAATTTTTAATTTTAAATTCTAAATTTTAAATTAATTTAATCTTATGTTAAACTCTAAAAAAATCTCAATCATTTTTTTCTATTTATTTCTTTTGTCTTTTGTTTTTATTCCTATTCATGCAAATGCTGAGACAAGTATTATTTTTGGAACATTGCCTTCGTGTTTTGGTAATTCAAAAGTAGATTGCACTATTTGTGAATTTATAGGAATGGGCGTTGGATTAACTAATTTTATTTTAAAATTTGTCGGAGTTTTGGCTTTATTACTTTTTATTTGGGGAGGACTTAGTTTAATTATTTCTTCTGGTAGCGAGGAAGCTGTTAAAAAAGGCAAAGGAATTTTAATGGGAGCCCTTGTGGGAATTGTTATTGTTTTTACTGCTTATACAATAATTTGGTTTGTTGTTGCAAGTTTGATACCAGGAGGGAAGGAAAGGGGTTTAACAATTTTTACATATAATTGGAGTGATATTTGTAAAACAAAAAAAGAAAAAGAAATAGTTGCGCCAACAGGATCAATGCCAACAATAAAACAAACACAAACAGGGGTAGAACGTGGCAACGAATGTAGCGCTAATGTTAAATCTAAAAAATGTAAAGATGGATTAACTTGCGCAAAGCATCAAATTCAAGACAAGAAATATGTTTGTGTTTCCAAAAATATTTCTTTAGATCAGGAGTGTATTCCTGTAAAAGAAGGTTCTGAATGCGAATCAAAGAAATGCAATGACGAAGCAGATGGTACAACAGATTGTAGTTCAAAAATAATATGCGGGAAATGTAAAAAATAAAATTAAAATAACCAAAAGATTTGGGTAGGTTGGAGCCTCTGCTCCAACCAAAAAAAAAGATGAGAGCAGAGGCTCTCATCTACCCCATAAATTTATTAATTTTTAATAAAATTATTTTTATTTATCAGATGGGCGTGCACAAGGGTACGCCCTTACAAATTTTAATTTTTCAAATTCATTTTATTTGTTACTTATTACTTATTTTTAATTTAATATATATATTTTTATGAAAAAAACTATTTTCTTTTTCTTAATTTTATTTATCTTTTTTTCTTTTGTTCCAGTGATACAAATAGTTAGCGCTGAGGGCACTGCTCTAAATGATCCTCTTAGTCTTGACCCTAATAATCCAGTTAATGATTTAGCTGGTCGAATTATTAAAGTAGTCCTTAGTTTTGTGGGAATAATTACTTTAATTATGATTATTTATGGTGGGTTGGTTTGGATGACTTCTGGAGGAGCTGAGGAAAAAATAAAAAAAGGAAAGGGAATTTTAGTTTGGGCAATTCTAGGATTAATAGTTGTTTTGGGTAGTTATGTTTTAGTAAATTTTTTCATAACTTCAATTACTAAAGTAACCTAATAAAATAAAAAAGACGGGTTAAACCTGTCTTTATAAAATCCAAAATTTTTTTAAATTACTCTTTATAAAATTTTGCTGCGTCTTCCGGTGGAATTGAATTAATTATTATGCCAGAACCAATTTCTACTCCAGCCCAAACAGAACCACGCGGAATAATTTTCATATAAAGATGCTGATTTTCATCATGTATTACTTGATGAAAATAATAATTATATGGCAATCCTAATTGTCCTATTTTTTTTAAAATTTTTTTTAAAATTCGTGCCCAAGATTTTCTTTCATCTTTATTAAGACAAGTAATGTTATCTATGTGTCGTTTAGGTAATATCCAAGCCTCATAATTATGCATTGAAGCATATGGAGCAAAAGCAATAACATTTTTGTCTTCCCAAATAAGACGCGAAGTTTTTCTTTCTTTTTTAATAACATCGCAATAAACGCAAGTTCCATGTATTATTTTATATTCTTGAATTTTTTGAGATTTGTCAAAAAGATGAGGAGGTAAAAAATTTGTGGCAAAAATTTGAGAATGAGAATGTTGAAGAGACGCGCCAGCTCGTCCGCCATTATTTTTAAATATTAAAATATATTCAATTTTTTTATTTTTAGAAATAATTGTTGTTCTTCGTGCATACATTTCTAATAATTTAGAAATATGTTCAATGCTTAAATCTTCTAATTCTTTTGCGTGTTCAGGCATTTCAATGATTACCTCTTGAACCCCATAGGCCTTTGGATTATCTAAAGTTACTGCTGAAAATGGATTTTCTAAAACCAAAATATCCCATTTTTTTAATGGACCTGTGCTATCTTTAATTAAATTTTTAAATACTCCTTTTGGACAAAAGACGCATTTTTTTTGAGCTTCCACAGAAATAACTGGAGCTATAGGCTTTGCGACATCATGAGGTCTTTTGCCTCGACGAGGCGCAATGATTACATATTTATCTTGAATATAATCTTTTCTAATTTCAGAACGTATCATAAATTAAAAATTAAATAATCAATTTAAAATTAAAAGCATAATTTTTATAAAAATATTACAAATAATCTAGAGTTTTAAAAAATAGTATGTCCAAATCCTGCAGAGCTGAGCACTTTTTTATTTTTATATTTAATTATTTTAATTAATTCCTCGCGAGCCAATCCTAAATATTTTCGAGGATCAAATTCTTTTGGATTTTCAGTCAATGTTTTGCGAATTATGGCCGTCATCACAAGGCGAAGATCAGAATCAATATTAATTTTACAAATTCCATTTTGTATTGCTTTTCGCAATTGACTTTCAGAAACACCAGTAGCGCTTTCAATATTTCCGCCATTTTGATTAATAATATTTACATACTTTGGTAAAATTGAACTGGCGCCATGCAAAACAATGGGGAAATTGGGCAATTGTTTTTTTATTTCTTTAAGAATGTTAAAGCGTAAGGATGGTATTTTTTTATTTGGTTTAATTTTAAATTTATACGCGCCATGACTCGTGCCAATAGAAATAGCCAAAGAATCAACACCTGTTTTTGAAATAAAATCTTCAACTTTTTCTGGTTGGGTATATAAATTTTTTTCTGCTTTTGTAGTATCTTCAATCCCAGCTAAAACACCTAGTTCTGCTTCTACAACTACATTTTTTAAATGAGCATATTTTACAACTTTTTTAGTTAAGTAAATATTTTCTTTATAAGAATAAGCAGATCCGTCAATCATTACAGAGCTAAATCCATTATCAATGCAGGATTTACATAATTCAAATGAATTTCCATGATCAAGATGCAAGGCAATTGGGATTTTTTTATTTGTCATTTGTGTTATGCCTGTAATCATATGGCGCAATAAAATTGGATTGACATATTTATAAGCGCTACTGGATATTTGTAGAATCACAGGAGAATCAGTTTCAATGCATCCTTGAATGATAGCTTGTAATTGTTCCATATTTGAAAAATTATAAGCTGGTATAGCAAATTTTTCTTTAATTGCTTTTTTAAACATTTCTTTTGTGCAAACCAAACCTAGATTTTTATAATTGATGTTCATAAATTAATTTTTTCTATTAATATTTTTAATAAATCATTAGTATTATTTTGAGCTTCAGTTTCTGTTTTGCTTTCTAAAAATTTTTGCCATTGGATTAAAATTTCTTTATTATTTAAATCTTGTACTAAACTTTCTAATTTTAATCTTGTTTCAAAATTAATTTCTGTTTTAGCTTTTAAAACTTTTTCAATAAAAAACTTGGTAAATTCTAAAATTTTTTTATTGGTTTGTTGTGTTTTTAAAATTATTTTCGTGTTTTCTATTTTTTTTTGTAAAACAAAATATTTATAACCTATAAATATATTTACAAAAAATAAAAGCAAAATAACAATTAACATTAAAACCATTTTTTTGTTTAACATAATTTTTAAAATTTAAAATTTAAAATTTTCTTTTTATTTTATTACGAATGAAATTATATAATAAAAATAAAATAATTACGATTAGTAAAATTATTTTCCAATCAATAATTTTTAACCACCAGTATTTTGTTTTTAATTCAATGTTAATATGAATACCGCTACCTTCTTTAATTCGAAATGGTTTAGTGTTATAAACAAGATAATCTGGTGCTTTGACATTAATATAATAAAATCCTGTTGGCACTAAAAATGAATAAGTTCCTTTAAAATCAGTGGTTTGTGGATTTTCTTGTAAATATTTTTGAGAAGGCCATAATACATATTTTTTAGTTTCAAAATTAAATAAATACATAGAAACAATTGCGTCTGGAATTCGAATCTCTTTTTCATTATCTTTCGCATAAATATATCCTTCAGGATCAACCACAGTAATTAATTTAATTTCTTTTTTCCCCAATGTTGGATCTTTATAATTCATTACAGTAACAATTTCGTATTTGCCATCAACTAAAGGCATTTGAATTTCAGCAGTATAAATTCCGTCATTATCAAGATCAGTATAATCAAATTTTGATAAAGCAAATCGTTCTTCGCTAATAGCTGATTCTTTTTGAGATTCAGCAAGAACCGGATTAGTAAAAATAAAATTAATTGGAAAATAATTTTTAATTTTATTAATTGCGGATTCCAAAAAAAAGAAAGAAGAAGTTTTTTGTATTTTTCTAGATTTTAAAATAAGATAACCTTTTATGCTTTTAACTGGTTTGTCTTGTTTAATCACTAATTGCAAAGGTTTGCCTGAAATAGTAGTTATTTTTTGCTGTAGTTCACCTTTTTCTGTAACAGATAATGAAATATTAAAATCAATTAATTCTTTGGAGGTTTTAGCAAAAATAATTTCTGAAGGAATTAATTTTTTATTTTCTAAAGATAATTGGGATACTGGAATTCCCATTGGTAAATCAAATTTTTCTGATTCAATCTTATAAGTTGATAAACCCAATCTTTCAGTTAATCCCGGTAAGGTTAATTCAACAGTCTTTAATTTTTCAAGATCTGTAATTTTTAAAATTCCAACATCATTTAATGTTTTTTTAAGTTCTGGAAATTTTTCAGATAGTTCTATAATTTCTTTTGGCAAAGGGGCTAAAACAAAAGATTTCACTGATTCTTCTGAAAAAAGTTTCCATTGTTTTTGTATTAACAAAGGCGCTTCTTCTGGAATAATAATCATTTCGTTTGGTTTTTCTTCTTGAGGTTTTAAAAATTCTGGAATCAATAGTTTCGCTTTTTCAGTGATTGGTTTTTGTAATTCTTTAGGAACAACAGGAATTACTTCTGATTTTTCTTCTTTTATTAATTTTAAAGATTCAGAAATTAGGGGTTTTATTTTTTCAATAATTGGTTGTTGAGGTTCTTTTAAAATAACGTCAGGTTCTATTTTTAAAATTTCTATTAATGGTTTAATAATTAATTCAATTGCTAATGTTTTGCTTTTATTCCCAGCTAAATCTGTGGCTGTTATTTCTAATTGATGTTTGCCAGCTAACATTTTGTTTAAATTAATTATTGCTTTACCTTGGCTATTAGCGTAAACTGATCCATATTTTTTATCCCAATGAGAAATAATTTCCGCCTTTGTTTCAGTTTCAATATTCAAAATAATATCTTGAGCGATATCATAATAATCTTTTTTATCAATTATTTTAATTTCTGGAGATTTGGTATCTAAAATAATTTGATCAGAAACAACTGTAGAGGGTTGACCATATTGAGTATAAAATTTAATATAGACTGTATGAACACCATCTAGACAATCTGGAAGTTTAATAAAACCGCTATTTTTAGAACACAAATCCCATTCTTTTTGAGCCTGATAATTTTCTTGATTGGCATCTAAAAAATCACCAGTATTAGAAATGGCCATTTTTTTAGCATCAGCGCCACCATTTAATTTTAAAATTACAGTTCGGCTATTAATATATTCTGCATCATTTTGAATTGAAATATTAAAATTACCACTTTCAGGTTGAATAGGCGCATTATACACTGTAATTGGCAAACTGCTTCCACTCGAATCTATTTCACTAGTATCATTTAAAGAGTCGCAACCTGGATCATTAGGATAATCAATTTTATTGTCTTCATCGTCATCAATTGCATTATTACAAGCAGGCCTCGCGCTTCTGGGTCGCCAATCAGTTTTAACCTTATAATCTCCACCAAAAATAATCCAACCAATATTTTCACTCAAAGCAGAACCAATAAATTCGCCTGCAGAATTAATTATTACCCCGCCATTAATTGGAGCAAAATTTATCCAACCAGTATTTTCTGACCAAGCATATCCAGACAAATGCCCTTCGCCATCATTTGCAATATTACTTAAATTTATCCAACCAATATTTTCACTCAAAGCATATCCAGAAAGACTAACATCTGTAATGTGTACATTTCCATTAATAGTGCCAAAATTTATCCAACCAATATTTTCTGCCCAAGCATATTTATTAGAACTATTTATTGTTCCGTCAGTGGATGAAGCAAATGCAAAATTAGCAGACATTAAAAATCCCGTTAAAAGAAAAATTAATACTAAACTTTTTTTAAAATCTTTTTTCATGTTTTAAAAAATTAATCTTTGAGACAACGAATTGAATGACCACTATCACTCCATGTTTGATATCCAATACCTACTATAGTAGAATATCCGTTTAAATAATAAATTTTAGCAATAACATTATCGCCTGTTGTTGCCCAAAAATAACTTGTATTATTAATTTCATAAAAGTCTGAGCCTCTATATATATTACCGCCAGGAAGAGCTGAAAAATTACTAGCATTACATACTCCATTTGTAGGAGTGGCTGGAGAACAAACATTGTTTGTCCAATGAGTTGATCCATTTTCTTTTAAATTACTTCCTTCATCTGTTCCTTTTTCGCCATAACTATAATCGTAAGAAAAAGCATCGGGATTACTTCCAACATTTTTACTTAAAGTAATAAATTCAAAAAAAGATGGCATATGCCAACCAATAGGACATATTCCTTGTACAAGCGTAGAACATCGATCATTTGGTGGCGCACCAGTACCATTACAACCAGTAGAATTTTGCATTGCGCTTACCCAAGTATAAAGTCTGCCATAAATATTACAATTATTTTCATCATTATTATAACACCAATCATTGCCAAAACTTGACTGATCATAATTCATATTTTGTTTCATCCAACATTGAGAACCAATTTGAACGGTGGCATATTGTTTGCTGTCTCTAGAATCAATAATTGGTTGACCGCAAGCCCAGGCTTGTTGTTCACAAGCGCCACTGCCATTGCATCTATAACTTCCGTCGCAAGCATTGCCTGGCGATGTACAAGTTGAGCCATTTATTACAAAAGCGCAAGCTCCTATTCCATCGCAATAACCACAACAACTAGAACCATTGCATTGAGCAAATAAATCCTCGCCATTGGTTTGATTTATACAATCACCAGCAGAACATTTTTTACATACTTGATTACAAACACTACTGTTGATATTAAAATCATTGGTTGTGTCTTGAGTATTATCTGTAATATTAACGCAAGAACCAATGCTACATTCTTTACATGCCATTCCGCATCCAGTGCCTTCTTGAGTAGTCCAAGATGTAGCGCCTGAACCAAAATATTTATAACCGCAAACAGCATTATCAGTTGTCAATGTTAAACTTTCTGATGCGCCATTGGCTGGTGTTAATTCACCAGTTATTCCACCAACAACTTGTTCTTTTTTAATTACGCTAGCCACTAAATTAGAAATATTAATAATTACTTTTGAAAGCCAATTGCCAGAATTAGGAATTACTTCTTGACCTTGAAGGGTAGCAATTTTTTCTTGAGAAGCAAAAGTGCCTGTTTGTAAATTCCAATCAGTTTGATTGGCGCCAAAAAATGTTTTATTAAAAATTACATCACCGGGATTGGCTGTGCCACTTGAAGGAACTAAAATTCCAGTTGAAGAAATTCCATAGTTAACACCCAATTTTATTGTTTCATTGGTTAAATTAACAGCATTCCAAGTTCCTGGAATAGCGGCTGTTGTTAAGACTTCGCTAGGATTATCATCGCCATAAGCCAAATTACCAGAAAAAGTTCCCACTTGATCAACGCCAAAGGCAATAGTATTGCGAACATTAGCCGGAGTAAGATTAGAAGCATTGTAAGCGCCTGCATTGGTAGCTATTGTTAAAACTTTGGATGCATCATTGTCGCCATAAGTTGGATTAGCAATGGCAGTGCCGACAATTCCGCAAATAGTTGTACCAGACATTATTGTTGAGGTTGTTGGATTTAAATTTCCTGTTTGTAAATTCCAATCAGTTTGATTGGCGCCAAAGAATGTTTTGTTAAGACAGGTATCATTTATTGTGGCGTCGCCACCAGAAGGAAGAAGAGCGCCAGTAACTCCCAAATATGTTGTGCCCAATTTTACTTTATGAACAGAAATTAAATTTGCCAAAGCATTATAAATTTCTGTTAATGTATGTCCTGTTCCTGCTAAATTATCAGAAAAAGTAAAATTATGTCCGCCTTCGGTTGCTGGAGTATTATTAGTTATAAAATCATAAATTTCTGATAAGGTATAAAATTGAGCTGTTGGCGTTCCAATAGGCAAAGTGATTATACCTGCTTTAACAACTCCAAAAATTATTGAAGCAGAAATTAAAATACTTACTCCACAAATAATAAAAATTTTAAATAATTTTTTTGACTTTTTATTATCATTAGAATTAACCACAGAATTAGAAATTTTATTATCACTAATTTTTGTAATTTTCCATTGATTTTTATTTTTCATAAAAAATTTACCCAATTAAATTCTGTAGGGAATTTTATTTTTAATAAAATTATTTAACAGGGTGAAGTTAAATTAATTTAAATTTTTAAGACGTTTATTTATTAATAATAGTATAAATGGTTTATAAGAAAAATCAATTTCAAAATTAATCTAATGGTTTAAAATTTACGACTCTTAGATTTGAGAAATTTAAGATTTATTATCTTTAGTAATTAATTTAAAAAAATATTGCCATTTTGGGCCAGTTTTGCAGAGTTCTTTAGTATCATTCAGCCGTCTTAAAATTTCTGTTTGAGAATTTTCTTTGCAAACTTTAAAAATTGAATTTTTTTTAAAATTTGGAATATTTAATTCCTTAATTATGCGCAAAGCTAAATCTTGCCAAACATAAGCTGTAGGTGCTGGGCGATGTTGATATGATGTTGTTTTTAATAAATCACTTAATTTTTCCAAACCTTTATTTATTGGCATAATAAAAATTTAAAAATTTGTTTAAGATTTTGAACATTGTAATTTTAAATTTATTTGGAATTTGTAATTTTGGATTTGTAATTTTATAAATTTGCTTATTTTATTGGAAATTGGAAATTAAGAATTTAGCTTATCTTTCATCCATTTTCCTAATTCTTTTATTTTAATTCTTTCTTGTTTCATTGTATCTCTATCACGCACTGTTACATCGTTTTTTTCTAAACTATCAAAATCAACTGTAATACAATATGGTGTGCCAATTTCATCTTGTCTTCTATATCTTTTTCCAATATTTCCATTATCATCAAACTCGCACATATAATTTATTTTTAAATCATCATAAATTTCTTTAGCTTTGACTACTAATTCTGGTTTATTTTTTAATAATGGAAAAACAGCAATTTTAATTGGCGCTAAATTTTTATTAAATTTTAAAACCGTTCTTGTCTCATTATCAATTTTTTCTTCTGTAAAAGCATTGTCAATAAACATAAAAAATAAACGATTCAATCCAACAGATGTTTCCATAATATGCGGAATAAATTTTTCTTTTTTTTCTTGATCAAAATAAGTTAAATCAACACCGGAAAATTTTGAATGTTGGGATAAATCCCAATCTCCACGCGCGTGAATTCCTTCCACTTCTTTAAATCCTCCCAGTGATTCAAATTTATATTCAATATCATAAGCATCAGAAGCATAATGCGCGAGTTTTTCGTGTTTATGCCAATTTAATTTTTCTTTTAAAATACCGTATTCTAAATACCATTTCCATCTCAACTCTTTCCACATCTCATATTTTTCTTTCATCATAGATGGATGCAAAAAATATTGCATTTCCATTTGTTCAAATTCGCGAGTTCTAAAAATAAATTGACGAGCGACAATTTCATTTCTAAAAGCCTTACCAATTTGAGCGATACCAAAAGGCAATTTAACACGAGTGGAATCAATCGTATTTTTATAATTCAAATAAATGCCACCACAAGTTTCTGGTCTTAAATAAACAACATTTTCTTCTGATAATTCTTCTGTTGGTGAACCTAAATTTGATTTTACCATTAAAGAAAAAACACGTGCTTGAGTTAAATCAGTTGAGCCACAAAATTCACATTTTATTTTTTTTTCTTCGCGCAATTTATCAAGTTGTTCATTAATAAATTCAATTGATTGTTTATCAGCGTTAATTTTATGTTCTTCTAAAATATGATCGGCGCGCATACGATTTTTGCATTTGCGACAATCAATTTGTGGATCATTAAAATTTCCAACATGTCCAGAAGCGATCCAAGTGGTTGGATGCATAAAAATCGCACTGTCTAAACCAATAACATCATCTCTTAATTGCACCATATGTTTCCACCAAGCATCGCGAATATTATTTTTTAGTAATGTGCCATAATGTCCATAATCATAAATCGCTCCTAATCCACCATAAATTTCCGAGCTAGGAAATACAAATCCGCGCCTCTTGCATAATGATACAATTTTTTCCATTTTATTCTGTTCAGTCATATAATTTAAATTAAAATTTAAATATTTTTTTAACTTACCATCTTTTTTATTATTTTACAATATAACCTCATCTCCATCGCCAAAAAAAGTATATTTATCATTTTCAATTAAAATTCCTTGTCCATCTCGTAAAATGCGGAAAGGATATTTTAATGTTTTTATTTTTTCTTCTAATTGTGCCCCCTTGATAAAGGGAGTTAGGGGGATTTTTTCATCTTTATAATGAACTTTTAATGCGAATGGAACATAATTTAAAGCTGTAAAATCAGTTATTCCAAATCTATTCTTTCCAGTAATATCCCAATCTGCAACTTCAATTGTTGGACACATAATATATGCTCCGGCACTTGTGCCAATATATATTTTTCCTTCATTAAGCAATTCTTTTAATATTTCTTCAAAACCAGTTTCTCTTATTGCTTTTAATAAATAAAAAGTATTTCCTCCTTCAATATGAATTATATTTTTATCTTTAAAAATATTTTTTAATTCTATTTTACTTTTTCCTTCAATATCTATTTCTTCAAAAGAATATCCATTTTCTCTTATATTATTTTTTAATTCTTCAGCGAACGATTTTATACGAGCACCTTTTCTAGCAGTAGTAACATAACCAATTTTCATTTTGTCTTTTGGAATTCCAGTTAAATTATAACCATATTTCAAAAGAAAACTCAAATCTGACGCAAGAATTAATTTCATACATTTTATAAATTTATACTAAAAAGTAATTTTTAGTTGCAAATTCAAATTGTTCAATAAATATTTTTTTAAAATAACTTAAATTATTTTGTTCATAAAATAAAATCATAGCTTTTTTATATTCACCTTCATCAACGCTACGATAAGATAATGGACAAATATTATATGCCATTAAAATGGCATTAGCTGAGAAACGACTTGTTCTTTTGTTGCCATCATTAAATGGTTGGATATAAGAAATAATTAATATTAAAATTAAAGCCTTAGAAAAAACATCTTTTTCTTTATTTACTATTTTACAAGCAAACTCTAGCGCTTCTCTAATTTGATAAATGTTATCAAGCGGACGATATATTGTTCCAGTAATCCCCACTGGCAATTTTCTTAATCCTAATTTAATCCCCAAATTTTTCATTAATAAACAATGAATATCTTCTATTTTTGAAATTGATATATTTTTAAAAGAATTAAAATTTTTTCTAATATAATCCAAAGCTATTTTATGATTTAAAATCATTTCTGCCTCAGCTTTTTTATGGCCTTTAGCTTTTTTCCCATATCTAATTAAAGATTCTGTCTCTAATAAAGTATAAGTATTACCTTCAATACTTGAAGATTTCCAACTTAATTCTATTGTTAATCTTTCAAATTCACTTTTTAAAATATCTTTAGATATTTTTTTAATATTTTTTTTATATTTAATTAAAAAATCAGCTAAATATTTTTTTTCATCTTTATTAAAAATATTTTTAAAATTATTTAAAAGATCAAAATTAAATTTTGAGCGACTTTTTCTTTTATCAGGCGATATTTTAAAATATTTATCAGTATCTATTGGTTTTAATAAATTAAATTTTAAAGACAATTTATAAACAACTGCTCTGCCTTTACCAAATCTTTCTATAAAATCTAAACCAATAAGATAATTTAAATCTCTAATAATTGTAATTCTAGAAATATCTTTAAATTGAACAGACATTTCTAAAATTATTTCAGAAACCGAGCTATTCTCCTGCTCTCCAATTAATGCTAAAATTAATTCTTGTCTTTTGTTTAATTGTTTAAAATCCATATATATAAATTGTATCATTTTTATCCTTTTTTTGTATCATTTATGATACAATAAATAAGGTATCAAAATTTTTATACAAATTAAGAATTATTCTTCAAATGATGGATATTGTTCTGGTTTTTTTCCGTGGCGAGATAGTAAAATTGGGTAAGATTTTTTAATATCAGTTTCTTTTATATCTTTTAACTCAACAAAAAAATTCCAGCTATCTCCATAATCAAAATAAAAAAGCATTTTCTTTCCCTTTTCTTTGAAGGCCTCTGAAATTTTTTCTTTTTTAACGCCTTTTGCTTTTGGCGTATGTTCCTCATCTTTTAAATCAGTAAATAATTCATAAATTTCTTTTGAGTCATACATTTTTCTTTCTTCTAAATTACTATAAAATCCAAAACAATGATCAAACATAAAACCAAAGGAATTAATAATGACTTTAGCAAAATTATATAAATTATCGTTTTCTAATATTGCTATTTCTCGCCAAGGCGCTTCTCCTTTTTTTAAAATGTTTTGATTAATTTTTCCAGAATGCATCACTGGAGAATTTTCTAAATTTAAAGTAATGTTAAAAACATAAACTTTTTTGTTTGTCATAAATTTTTAAATTAAAAAATAATAATCAAGTGGAATTGAAACTATATTTGTTTCTTCGTCAAATTTTAATTCAGCGCTAGAAAAAACAATGCCATAATCGGATTTTATTTTACGCATAGTATTTATAACTTGTTTTTTATTCTTATTACCAAGACCAACTTCTATAATAATTTTTTTAGTATTTCCAATTTGCAAAATAAAATCTGCGCCTCCTTGAGCGCTATCATAACGGATAACGCCGTCGCTCTTTAAAATAAATTCTCTATAAAGATGAGCGCCAATAGAATCTTCCAATAATTTGCCTTGTCTGGTCAAATAGGTATTTTCATTGCCCGTAAAATAAAAAAATGACATTCTAATCGCCGGACTCATAAATAAATACTTATTTGGTTTATTGGCAATCGTTATGTTGGAGCCGTGTGGCGGAATTTTTATTAAAAGCTCAGCTTTTTCCAATACATCAAATATACTAGCGATTGTTAAACGATTAATTTCAAATTTATCCGCTAAAACACTCAAACTTGTTATATCATTTTCCGCTATTGCAACCAAAATTCTTTTCACTGCCCCAAGTGTATTTTGATCAAAATTGCCCAATATCGGCATATCTTGTTTAATGATTTTATCAAGCAATAAAGATATATTATTATAGATGGAAATTTCATCTGGCATTATTTGAGTAAAAGGAAAAGTTCCATACGATAAATATTTTTTAATATCATTTCTGTTAATTTTTGACCAATAACTGTTAATTAAGCTTTCCAAACTAAATAATTTATTATAAACCTCTTTAGCTGTTTCTGAAAAATAAACAGCTTGCCTAATTCTATCTTTAAGCTCTGGCACTGGATAAACCTTATTTTTTATCATTTGATATTCGCTAAAACACATTGGGGTCATTGGCTCAAATATGGCTCGCCTTACAATGTTTGGCGTAGATTGCAAAATAATTGCTGAAGATCCTGTGACGCAAAAAAATATATTATTAGTTTTCTCAAATAATGATTTTAATGTAATCGCCCATTTAGGATCTGTTTGAACTTCATCAAAAAATATTAATATTGGTTTTTTCGCGCTTTCTAAATATTCTCCGATAATTTCCTCATAAGCTGATATTATTTCATTAATATTTACATTAAAATAATTCCTCAAATCTTCAACAGATAAAAAGAAAACTTGAAAATCTTTTTTTTTAAATTCTGAACAAACTTGAGCCATAAGAGTTGTTTTCCCAACGCCTCTAAATCCCGGAATAATTACCATTCTGTTTAATGATTTTTTATTTAAAAAATCATTAATGTATTTTTGCAGTTTCGCATATAAAAAACGTTGGGGATATTTTTTCCCATCTAAGCCATGCGTAAAATGTCTTAACCGATCATCAGTGGTTAAGATCTGTTTTTGTAAATACTGTATTAAATCTTGATTCATATATATTTAATTATATTACAATTATATAGACATCACATCCAGATACCGCACCCCTATTTCTAAAAATCTAAGAATTATGGTATAATCATACCATGGGAAAATGTAAAAAGCTAACAACAAAAC
>PGYQ01000013.1 GCA_002839745.1 Candidatus Kuenenbacteria bacterium HGW-Kuenenbacteria-1 | reverse complement strand
AATTTTGTAAGGAGATTCTGAAGGAAAAGTTGAAATAATTTTTTCTTTAGTTTCAAAATCTTCTTTTTTATAAAATTTCAAAATATTATTATAAAATCCAAATCTTCTTTGTTTCCGACATTCTGGACATAATTTTGGTTCTGGTACGCGTAGCATTTTATAAAATTCAATATCTTCTGAAAAAATATCAAAAACACTTTGACATTGCTGGCAGGTTTTTTGATGAGGTTTTAGCTTTTCCAAAATCTCATCTAGAGCTTTATCAAATTGTGGTGTTTTAGATAACATAAAAATATATTACAAAAGTTAAATCCCTATATGTTTTTATATTACTTTTTTAGAGTTTAAAAAAATTAAAAATTATTTATAACTTCTTCCTTGGAATCAATGTATATTTCTCTCGGTTTAGCACCATCAACTGGACCAATAATCCCTTGATCTTCCAATAAATCTAACAATCGCGCGGCGCGCGCATAACCAATGCGTAATCGTCTTTGCAATAATGACGCTGAAGCTTTTTTATATTTCAAAATTACTTCTTTGGCTTGAGCAAATAATTCATCATCACTATTATTAATATCAGAATCCATTGAAAAATTTTCAACATTAGAAACTTTTGATGTCTCAATAGTTTCTTCTATTGAGTCTGGCTCTTGCGTTTCTTTAATAAAATCTACCACTTTTTTTATCTCTGAATTAGAAACAAAAGCGCATTGTATACGTTTTGGTTTGGAAAATTCTGGAGAAAGATATAACATATCTCCTCGACCCAATAATTTTTCCGCTCCACTAGCATCTAAAATAGTTCGAGAATCAATTGAAGAAGCGACATTAAAAGCAATTCGCGTAGTAATATTGGCTTTAATTAATCCAGTAATAATATTTACTGATGGCCGTTGCGTCGCTAAAATTAAATGAATACCAACGGCTCGAGCCATTTGTGCCAATCGAATAATTAAAGCCTCAGCATCTGAAGCGGCTTGCATCATTAAATCAGCCATTTCGTCAATCACAATAATAATATATGGTAATTTGTTTTCCGCTTGCTGATTATATTCTTTAATGTTTTGTTGTCTAGCTCCAGAAAGTAAATAAAAACGACGATCCATTTCGCTGACTGCCCATTTTAAAGCATTAATTGCTTTTTGAATATCAATAATAACTGGAGTCAATAAATGCGGAATACCTTCATACATGATTAATTCCACTTTTTTTGGATCAATAAAAATAAATTTTAATTGATCAGACTGATTTTTGTATAATAAACTAACAATAAAACTATTAAGCCCAACGGTTTTTCCAGCGCCTGTTGCTCCAGCAATTAAAAGGTGAGGCATTTTAATTAAATCAGCAGTCCATACTTTTCCAGCCACATCTTTTCCTAAAGCAAATGTTAAACGAGAATCACTAGTTTTAAATTCTTCAGCTTCTAAAATTTCTCTCAAACCCACAATAGCAGTTGATTTATTTGGAACCTCAATGCCTACTAAAGATTCTCCTGGAATTGGAGCTTCAATTCTAATTGGATGAGCTGCCAAAGTCAAAGATAAATCATTATGTAAAGCAGTAATTTTGGAAAGCTTTATTCCATCGCTGGGTTTTAAAGAATATTGGGTTATTGTTGGGCCTACTTTTATTTCTTTCATTTCCACTGGAATACCAAAATTTGCCAAGGTTCTTTGAATAATTATTTGATTATTTTGAGTATTTCCACTTGTAGGTTTTTGATAATTTTTTTCCAATAAATCTATGGGTAAATTGATTTGATGAATAGGTTTTGTTTTTTTAATTAATGGGCTTAACTCTTGAAATAAATTAACTTGCTCTTTTTCCTGAGGTTCAACTCCGATGGCCATCGAAGTATTTTGTAAAGGTAAAAAATCTTTTGTTTCCGCTTTTAAATATTGATTTTTTTTATCTTGATCTTTTTGTTTTTGTTTAAATTTTATGTTTTTTATTTTTTCATAAAGTTTAATAAAAAAATTATACCAAGCCAGCAAAGAAGTATTAAACATTAACAAAAGGCCAATAATTAAACTAGCGCTTAAAATTATTTGTGTTCCCCATATGCCCATTAATTTATTTAATGGATAATTAATTAAAAATCCCAAATATCCGCCATTATTAATCTGAGAAAAACCTGTTTGAAAATTGACTGGCAAAGGAGTAAAAAATTGAAGTAATCCAACAAGACTTAAAATAAATAAAAAAAGCCCTAAATAATTTGTTCTATTAAAAACATATTTAGCGCTTAATAATAAATAAGAAAAAATAATTAAAATAAATGGAAGTGTCCATCGCCCCCAGCCAAAAAATAATTGTAAAAAATGATCTAAAAATTTTCCAAAATTGCCAGTCGCTTCAATTAAACTCAAAAAACAAATTAAGGCAAAAGCAATTAGCAAAACAGCTTCTATACCCTTTCTTGTTTCTGAATTAATTTCAAAATGAAATTTGAATTTTTTATTTTTTTGTTTATCCTTTTTGTTTTTCATTAAAGCATTTTAACATATTTTAGAATTTTTACCAAAACCTAAATTAATGCTACAATAATTATATGAAAAAAATTAATTTTACAAAAATTATTTGGGCATTATTTTATATTTTTGTTTTTTGTTTTCTATTGTCTAATTCTTATAAATATTTAGATCCGGACTTAGGCTGGCATTTAAAAGTGGGTGAACAAATTATCAATGAAAAAGCCATACCAACTTTTGATCATTATAATTGGACTTTGGAAGGCAAACAATGGGTTGATCACGAATGGCTAATGAATGTGATTACATTTTGGATATATGACAATTTTGGCTATTTTAGTATTAATATATTCTTTGTTTTAATTGCGCTTACGGTATTAATTATTTTAAATTTATTTACTCAAAAATATTTTCTCAAAGAAAAAAATGCTTTGCTTTTTATTTTGATTTTTCAATATTTAGGATTAAAAGCAATGGCTCCACATTTAGGAATAAGAATACAGGAAATTACTTTATTAAATTTACTACTATTACTAATAATTATTTATAATTATGAAAAAAATAAAAATTATAAAATATTATTTTGGCTCTTGCCTCTTTTTTATCTTTGGGCTTGTTTTCACGCTGGATTTCTCATTGGTATTTTTATAATGTTTTTTTGGTTAGCAGTTAAAATAATTGAAATAATAATCGCTAAATATAAAATTGCTCAATTTATTGATTTAAAGAATAAACTTAATTTAAAAAATATTTACACATTTTTTTCTTTTACTATTCTTGGCATTTTGACAACATTTTTCACGCCATACGGATTAAAACTTTACAATTTTTTGGGTGGTTATAGTAACAGTTTTTATATGACCCACATTCAAGAATGGCTCCCATTTTATTCTTTGCCAATTATTTATTGGCAATTATTATATACCGCTTTTGTCGCGACAGTAATTTTATTATTAATAATTGACGCGATAAAAAAAGAAAAGAAAATAGATTTATGGCAAACATTGCTTTCTTTATTTTTTATCATTTTAGCGCTTAAATCAAAAAGACATTTCCCATTATTGTTTATTGTTTCTTTTCCAATGGTTATAATTTTTTTTACCAATTTATTTAATCTAAAAAAAATATTTAAAAAACTGCCACACCACTTACTTTTAAGTAAAACATATTTAATTATTGCTTTTTTACTCATTATTATCAGCCAATTTATTAAAGTAAATTTTACATCTGATCCATTTTTATCTTTTAATAACGATTATCCTCAGAAAGCAATAATTTTTTTAAAAAATAATCCGCAATATGATAATTTAAAATTATTTAATCCTTATGGCTGGGGCGGTTATTTAATTTGGACTTTGCCAGAAAGAAAACTTTTTATTGATGGCCGTTTACCACAATATAAATTTGCTAAACATACTTTTTTAGAAGAATATTATGATTTTTTTAATAAAGAAAAAACAAAAAACAAATTAGATAAATACAATATTCAATTAGTTTTATTAGACATTAAAGAAAAAAAATATCATTTAAATTGGTTTGAAAAATATTTTTTGGATTTTAACGAGGAAGAAATTAACAAAAATGCAAATAAAAATCAAGTAAAAGATTATTTAAATAATTCCAATGAATGGGAAAAAGTTTACAACGATGAAATAAGTAATATTTATGTTAAAAAATAAAATTTCAAAACAATTTTTAATTAATTTTTAATTTTAAATTCAGAAAATAAATTAATTTATTTTAATATACCGCGTATTCCTTTTGGCTTAACTATTTATGGCATTGCTAAAAAATAATTATGTTTATAGAATTTTGTTTGCCAGTTCACAATGAAGAAAAAATTTTAAAAAGTAATGTTTTGAAATTATTTGATTATTGCAATAATCAAAATTTTGATTTTATATGGCAAATAGTAATAATAAATAATGGCTCGCAAGATAATTCTGAAAAAATATGCAAAGAGTTATCTGATAAGTATAAAAAAATAAAAATAGAAAATATTAAACAAGCAGGAAAAGGATGCGCATTAAAATTTTATTGGCAAAAAAGTAATGCTGATATTATTGTTTATATGGATATTGATTTAGCTGTTTCTTTAAAAAATATTCCTGATTTAATTAATCCAATTACTAAAGAAAATTATGATTTAACAATTGGTTCCAGACTATTGCCAGATTCTAAAATTAAAAGATCTTTTATTAGAGAATTGAGTTCGCAAGTATATAATTTTTTATCAAGAATAATTTTAAACCATAATTTTTCTGATTTGCAATGTGGATTTAAAGCGATTAGAACCGATATTTTTAAAAAAATTGCGCCTCACATTAAAAATAATGAATGGTTTTTTGACACAGAACTGTTTGTTTTTGCTAAATATTTTGGTTATAAAATAGAAGAAATCCCAGTTAACTGGAATGAAAATAGATACAATCAGAGAAAAAGCAAGGTAAATTTAATAAAAGATTCCATTAAGTTTTTGATAAATTTAATTAAATTAAAAATAAGATTAATAGAAGAAAAAAACATTAAGATAAAATGAAAATTATTTTGTTAGAGTGCTAGTCATTTCAAGGATTCTGTTATTCTTAATATTTATTTGGATTTGAATTTAAATTTGAAGAAAAAATTTCAAAGGAACCAAAAATTTGGAAAAAAACATACAAAAATGCCGAGTTTAAAATAATAAATAAATAATTATTTGGATTTTATTTTATGAAACGAATATTTGTAATTTTTTTAATGTGGATTTTAATTGTAAATATTTTTGCGCTTTTCACGTTAAATAGATTTAATTTAAAAAGCGATACGGCTTATAATTGGATTAATCCCAATGAATTTTATCAAGAACAAAAATGGGATTTAGTTTCTCTTCATAATAGATGAGATTCATTTTGGTATTTAGATATTGCTCAAAATGGATATTCTTTTAATGGCATTGAAAAATCATCTAATATCGCCTTTTTTCCTTTATATCCTACTCTTATTAAAGCAACCTCTTTTTTAATAAATAAAAATTTTATTTTGGCGGGTTGGATTTTAAGTATTATTTTTCTTTTTTTATCTCTTTTATATTTTTTTAAATTAATTAAAAAATTTCATCCAGAAATTGATCCTTATTTGCTTATTTTTTTATTGATTATTTTCCCGAATGCTTTTTTCTTAAATGCAATTTATGCTGAATCGTTATTCCTTTTTCTTTCTTTGGCTTCTTTTTATTACGCGTTAAAAAAACAATTTATCTTAGCGGGAATATTTGGATTTTTTGCCTCTTTAACTCGGCCAACGGGAATATTTTTATTTGTCCCTCTTATGTGGGAATATTTAAAAAATTATAATTTTAATTTAATTCGTTCTTTAAATTTAAAAATTTTGTCAATTTTTTTTATTCCCATTGGCGCTTTAAGTTTTTTTCTTTATCATTATTTTAAATTTGGCGATTTCTTTTTATTTTTTAAAGTATCAAGTTGGTGGGGTAGATCCTTTGAATTAAATAAAGAGCATTTCCTATTTTTTAGCAATCCGGCAATTGTAAATTTTTGTTTAGATATTTCTTTTGTAATTTTTATTTTAATAAGTATTTATTTTATTTTTAAAAAATTACGCATTTCTTACGGTCTTTATGCGTTAACAACACTAGCGGTTGCATTAAGCACAGGAACATTTATGAGTATTGAACGATTTATTTTAGTTTTATTTCCAATTTATATTTTAGGAGCTTCAATAAAAAACCAATATTTACAACAAGCATGGATATTAATTTCCATTCTTTTTTTGGCGATGAATATTACGCTATTTGTTAATAATTATTGGGCAGGATAATTTTATTGACTTGTTGAAGACTGTCTTCAACAAGTCTGACAAATTTTGTTTATTTTATTTTTTTAAAAATTTATGGAAAAAAATATTTTTATTATCATTCCGACTTATAACGAAAAAGAAAATGTTCAGGAATTAATAGAAAAAATTTTTTCTCTAAAAATAGAAAAACTTCAGGTTTTGATTGTTGATGATAATTCGCCAGATAAAACTGGAAATGAAGTAGAAAAATTAAAATTAAAATATCCGTCGCTTTATCTTATTCGCCGAGAAAAAAAATTAGGATTGGGAAGTGCTTATATTGCCGGTTTTAAATTTGCTTTAGATAAAAAAGCTGATTTAATTTTTCAAATGGACGCGGATCTTTCTCATAATCCAAAAGAAATTCCAAATTTTTTAGATCAAATAAATAAAGGGTTTGATGTTATTGTCGGTTCAAGAAAAATAGCTGGTGGCAAAATTATTGGCTGGGGAATTTCACGACATTTAATGAGTTTTGGGGCTAATTGGTGTTCCCAATGGATTTTAAAATTAAAAACCCACGATTTAACCAGCGGGTTTAGATGTTATAGGAGAGAGGTTTTAGAAACAATAAATTTAGAAAAAATAAAAAGCAACGGCTATTCTTTTTTAGAAGAAACGATTTATTTTTGCGAGAGAAAAAACTTTAAAATTAAAGAAATTCCCATTATTTTTTTAGATCGTCAAAAGGGAAAATCAAAATTATCTCACAAGGAAATCATCAATTTTTTTCTTACTATTTTTAGACTTAAAATAAAAGAATTATTTTTAAACTAACGTGCAACACGGATTAAACCCGTAATTTATTGCTTTTCTTTAAAAATTTTATTTATAAATTTTTCCTTAACTGAAAGCAAAAATAGGTTTAGTTTTTTTAGGGCTTGACAATGGCTAAAATTAGCTATTTAGCTTAAAAAATAAAAAAAACTAAGCTCCTTTTAAAAAAATTTAATAAAAATGTTTTTTTATTTCTTAAAAACCCAAAATTTATAACCAAAAAAGTTACAAAAAAGAGAAATAAAAATAGCCAAAAGTTTGGCAATATTTATCCAAAGCAATTGAGAGACACCAAAAAATGGAGAAACAAAAGTAGCAACACTATAAACAATGCTAGTGTTAATAACACAACTAATAAGACTAATAAGAAAAAAATTAGAAAAGGAGCTAAGCTCCTTTTTTTTAAAAACCCAAAATTTATTTAAAAAATAACTATTTACGGTTGCTAAAGAAAATGCAATAAAATTTAATACTCCCAACCAACCACCCTTATAAATTCCTGTTGCCAAAATCAAAAAATTGAAAAAAACAAGGTCTAATCCAGTATTAATTATCCCAACTATAGAAAATTTTAAAAATTGTTTAATCATAAAATCTAAATAAAAATAACCGGCAAAACCGGATATTTTTATTTACTTTAATAAATTATTTAAGAGGATCATATCCTCCCTTATTAACAGGATTGCATCTTAATAAACGCCACATAGCCTTTAAACCACCCATAATTACGCCATATTTTTCTATTGCCAAACAAGCATATTCAGAACAAGTAGGCTTAAACCGACATTGTCCATAAGGTTTTAAAAACTTTAACCAACTATGATCCAAAGAAAAAAAAATTTGATAAAAACGAATAAGCTTTACAGCAAAAATTCTTGGGACAATAAATATAAAATTAGATAAAAGTTTAAACATTTATTTATAATTTATAATTTCTTAAGCTCGCTCTACATATTCCCCTGTCTCAGTATTAATTAAAATTTTATCGCCTTGATTAATAAATAAAGGAGCATTAATTTTCAATCCAGTTTCACAAACAATAACCTTGGAAGCGCCTTGAGCAGAATTCCCTTTTACTCCAAGAGGAGCTTCTATTACTTCTAAAACAACTTTTGGCGGTAATTTTATATTAACAGGTTGATTATTAAAATTTAATACCTCTACTTCTTGTTCTTCTTTAAGAAAATTTATTTTCTCATTCGCTTGATTAATTGGAAAAGAAAATTGTTCATAAGTTTCATTGTCCATTAAATAAATATTATTTTCATCTTTATATAAAAAATTAGCCCTACTTTTTTCCAAAGAAGCTTCTTTTATTTTTTCATAACTCTTAAATGTTTTTTCTAAAACATTACTATTAATTAAATTTTTAATTTTAGTTCTTAAAAGCGCGCCCCCACGCCCCATTTTTACATGTTGCGTAGATTGAATAACATAAGGTTCATTTTCTATTTCAATAATTGTTCCAATTTTTAAATCAGATATTGATAACATAAATTATGTGTTAGCTTTTTAAATTTTTTAAGAAGCTAGAAAGCTAATTTCTAAAAAGCCATTTTATTACTTTTTAACAAATGGTAAAAGAGCCATAATTCTCGCTCTTTTTATTGCTTCAGCTAATATTCTTTGATGTTTAACGCAAACACCACTTCTTCTTCGAGAAACAATTTTAGCATAAGAAGAAATAAACCTTTGTAAGGTTTGAATGTCTAAATAATCAATATAATTAATTTTGTTAAAACAAAAAAAACAATATTTTTTTACAGTACTTGTTGTTGTATTAGGCATAAAAAAATTAATTTAAAATTTATAATTTATAATTTATAATTTCTAAAACGGTATTTCTTTTATATCAATTTCCTCTTCAGAAGATTGAGATTGAGAAAATTTAACTTGTGAATTATTTTCTTGAGCGGATTCTGTCGAAGGAGCATTTTGAACACGAGGACCCATTTGCATATTTTCGGCAATAATTTCAGTTCGTGTTTTTTTAACACCATCTTGTCCTTCCCATGTCTTTGTTTCTATTCGTCCCTCTATTAATACTAATTGTCCTTTATTAAGATATTGATTACATATTTCAGCCAATTTTCCCCAAGCAACAATATTATGAAATTCAACTTTTTCTTGTTTTTGCCCATCTCCGCCAGTCCAAAAACGATTAGTCGCTATTCCAAAAGAAGTAACTGTTTGGCCACTTGGAGTTGTTCTAGCTTCAGGATTTCGAGTTATTCTTCCAATAATTATAGCTTTATTAAAATTCATATTTTCTCCTTTAATTCATTGTTAAAATGAATATTAATTAATTAAATTATTCATGACTTAAAATTTTATCCAATTTTTCTTCATCTAATTCATCAAAAGAAATTTTTGGTTTTTTAATTATAGCTATTTTTTTATCTTCTTCTTCTTCTTTCTCTTCTTCTTTAGATATTTTTACTTCTGAAGGTATTTTAGTTAAAGATTTCTCTATAAGAGACGGTTTAGTTTTAATAATTTGATATCTAATAATATTTGAATTTAATCTCAAATCTTTATTAAGTTTTTTAGAATTAATTGGTTCTAAATTAAAAAAAACTCTAAAATAAATCCCATAACGAGCTTGTTTGATAGGATAACTTAATTTTCTTCTCCCAATTTCTATTGTTTTGATAATATTGCCATCGTTCTTTTGAAGAAGAAATTCAATTTGTTCTTTAACTGAAGAAATTTCTAAATCAGTAAATTGATTTGAAATAATATAAAGTAAATCGTAAAGTTGCATAAAAAAATAAATAAAATTAAATATAGAATTATTGTTGATAATTTAACATAAATTAAAAAAATACGCAAATTTCCAAAATATGCTATAATAAAATGCATTATTAGTTTTTAAGCTTTTATTTTTATATATGCAATATTGTTTTATATTAGGACATAATCCAACTTTATCAATAATAGAAATATTAAATGTTTTTTTATTATTTAAAATTGATGTTCAAATAATTTCTTTTTCTGAAGAAGTACTTTTATTAAATGTGGCTAACTTGTTTCCATTAGATAATTTTTTTTCTCGTTTAGGCGGAACAATTAAAATAGGAGAAATAAAAAAAGATTATGAAAATTTTGACAAAATAGATATAAATGAAATTTTAGAATTATTAAATATTCAAAAAAATAAAAAAGTTTATTTTGGATTAAGCCTTTATAATCTAGGCACGGCCATTCCCTTTAACATAAAAGCTGACATTAAAATGTTGGCCATAAAAATTAAAAGAAAACTACAAGAACAAGGGCTTAAAGCTCGTTGGGTAATTTCTCAAGAAAAAAATCTTTCCAGTGTAGTTGTTGAAAAAAATAAATTAATAGACCAAGGAGCTGAAATTTTAATTTTAATAGAAAAAAACAAAATTTATTTAGGTAAAACTTTAATTGTTCAAGAATTTGAAAAATATAGTCAAAGAGATTTTAATCGGCCTTTTCGCGAAATTCAAAAAGGAATGATTCCCCCGAAATTGGCTCAAATAATGATTAATTTAGGACAAATAAAAAAAGATTGGGTTGTTTTAGATCCTTTTTGTGGATCTGGAACAGTTTTACAAGAAGCAATTTTAATGAAATATAAAAATATAATTGGGAGTGATCTTGATTTGAATTCAGTTAAAATAACTACTAAAAATTTAGAATGGCTCTTTGAAAAGTTTAAAATTAAAAGTGCAAAATGTAAAGTTGAAATTTCCCAATGTAATGCAATGAATTTGTCTAAAAAAATACAACTTAATTCTATTGACGCGATAATTTCTGAACCTTATTTAGGACCAATGAAAAATAATAGAAATATACAAAAAACAATTCAAGAACTATCAGAATTATATTTAAAAAGTTTTGAGGAATTTAAAAAAATTTTAAAAAAAGAGGGGGTAATTGTAATAATATTCCCTGTTTTTGTATATTTTAAAAATGAATTATTGTTTTTACCAATTTTAGAACAAATTAAAAAAATAGGTTGGAAAATTGATTTAGAACTACCAGCAGAATTATTTAAAAAATCCATTATTAAAATCACTCCTCGAAATTCCATTATTTATTCAAGATTAGATCAAAGAGTTTTAAGAGAGATATTTATTTTTAGAAAAGTTTAAAAATGAGAAATTTTTAACTTTTAACTTTTTAGGAGAGATGGCTGAGTGGTTGAAGGCGACGGTCTCGAACACCGTTGTCCGATATTCATCGGACCGTGGGTTCAAATCCCACTCTCTCCGCCAATTTTCAGATTGCAACTTTTGGACAAAATCCGAACCTTTTTTGACGAAAATCCGGACTGCGAATTTTAATTGTCGCGTTTCGCACAGCAGAGCAAAAAACTTTTCAAGATGAGTTTAAAAAAGTTAAACAAAAAAAATTAGAATATGGCAAACAGTTTAGATAAAAAATAATTTTTATTAGATAGAATATTTCTAAATGGACTTAATATTAACAGCCATTGACATTTTTTTTGGGCCTATTAAAATATAAGCAAAACTACAAAACAATTTTAAATTAAAAATTATTTTTTATATGAACATCACAAAAACAAACAACAATAGCATTGCGCAAAAATTTACCGAATACCTAAATAGGGTATTTTCTGAAGCTCAAGACTTAGCTTTTATTTTAAATTCTCCTGAAATAACCCCCGAACATTTATTTTATAGCATTTCTTTAGTTAAGGGGAGTTTGGGCAAAGAAATTTTAGAGAAAGTAGGGATAGAAACAGAAAAAATTAAAACTTTATTTTTCCCTGCTGATCAAATTTTTTATTCTCAAAACTCTAAAAAAACGATAATCCAAAGAAACAAAATTATTCAACTTTCTATTTTATCTCAAAAAATTCTCGTTAAAACTGTCTTAATTGCTGCCCAAAATCAACATAAATATATTGGAACAGAACATTTATTGCTTGCTCTTGTTCAAACAGAATCTCCTTTTTTTAAAAAATTATGGAAAGAGAAAAAAATAGATATTAAATCTTTTAATAAACAATTAAAAGATATTTTAAAAGCCACTTCTAAATTTTCTGAATTAATTAGTCCTTTTGAATATCAAAAAATAAAAGATTTTCCTAAAATTAAAAAGGATTCCGCTTTAAATTTTTTCTGCACTGATTTAACTGATTCTAAAATTCAAAAATCAATTGACCCTGTAATTGGTAGAGAAGAAGAAATTAATCGTATGATTGATATTCTTTCCCGCCGAACAAAAAATAATCCTATTTTAATTGGCGAGCCAGGAGTAGGAAAAACAGCGATAGTTGAAGGCTTAGCAAAAAGAATTTTATTGGGGCAAGTGCCAGATATTTTAATTAATAAAAAAATTTTTACTTTAGATTTAAGCACTGTGGTTGCTGGCGCATCATTTAGGGGAGAATTTGAAATTCGTTTTAAACAAATTATTGAAGAGGTTAAAAGAAATTCAAATATTATTTTATTTATTGATGAAATTCATACACTTGTGGGAGCTGGCAATGTTCCTGGATCTTTAGATGCAGCAAATATTTTAAAACCTGCCTTGGCTCATGGCGAAATTCACTTAATTGGAGCAACTACTTTGAGTGAATATAAAAAATATATTGAAGAAGAAACAGCGCTAGAAAGAAGATTCCAGCCTATTTTAGTTAATGAACCAAACATAGAAACAACTTTTCAAATTTTAAAGGGATTAAAAAATAATTATGAAACTTTTCATCAAATATTTATCACGGATGAAGCATTAACCGCTGCCTGTGTTTTAAGCAAACAATTTATTCCTTCTAAATTTTTACCAGACAAAGCCATTGATTTAATCGATGAAACAGCTTCTAGAATTAAGGTTATTAAAACCAAAGACAATTTCTTTAAAGAAATTAGAAAATTAGAAAATGAATTAGAAATTATAGAAGAAGAAAAAAAAGATGCTATTTTAAAAGAAGATTTTGAAAAAGCGATTATTTTAAAAGAACAAACCAATAAACTTTTGGATAAAATAAATGAACTTTATCAAAAAACAAAAGAAGAAAAAAAGGAAATTTTAGGGAAAATAACCGAAAAAGAAATAAGAGAAACAATTTCTAAAATCACTAAAGTTCCAATTCAAAAATTAATTTCTGATGAAAAAAAACAATTAATAAATTTGGAAGAAACTTTAAAAGAAAAAATTATCAATCAAGATCAAGCAATTAAAGAAGTTAGTGAATGTATTCGTTGTTCTCGTTTGGGATTAATGTCAGCAAATAGACCATTAAGCTCTTTCCTTTTTTTGGGTCCTAGCGGTGTTGGAAAAACAGAATTAGCCAAAATTTTAGCCAAAATAATTTTTGTTGATGAAAGCGCTTTTATTAGAATTGATATGTCTGAATTTAGCGAAAGTTTTAATATTTCTAAATTGATTGGCGCTCCAGCTGGTTATGTTGGCTATAAAGAAAGCGGAAAATTAACTGACACCGTTAAAACAAGACCTTATTCATTAATTCTTTTTGATGAAATTGAAAAAGCGCATCCTGATGTTTTAAATTTATTGCTTCAGGTTTTGGAAGATGGCCATTTAACTGACGCGATTGGACGAAAAATTAATTTTAAAAATACAATTATTGTTATGACCTCTAATATTGGTGTGGAAAAATTTAATCAAAGCGCTCAAATAGGATTTGATGTTAAAGATGAAAAAAAAGATAAGACCTTAAAAGAAAATTATAAAGAAATAAAAAAAGAAATTTTAAAAGATTTACCTTCTCGTTTTCGTCCTGAATTTTTAAATCGATTGGATAAAATTTTGGTTTTTCAACCATTAAATCTTAAAGGATTAGAAAAAATAGTTCTTTTGCAAATAGAAGAATTAAATAATAATTTAGCGTTAAAAAATTTAAGTCTTGAATTAACAAACGAAGCTGTTCAATTTATCGCCAAAAAAAGTTTTGCTCCAGAACAAGGCGCAAGATCAATTCGCAAAACAATTCAGGGTTTAATTATCAACCCAATCGCTCAAAAAATGTTGGAGGATAAATTTAAAAAAAATCAGACAATTGAAGTTCAAGTGGAAAAAGGAAAATTAATTTTAAGTTAAATTTAATGTTTGGGAGTACGACCCCCAAACACGTGAAGATGGACATCAGAGGAATGACAGAAAGAGAAAAATACAGGCATTATATTTAAATATTTTAATATTTAGGATATGAAACTAAAAAATAAAATTATTGTTATCACTGGCGCAAGTGATGGAATTGGAAAATAAATTGCCCTTAGACTTGCAAAGGAAAATAGCAAATTGGCTCTTATTGCAAGGGACGAAAAAAAGCTTAATAGAGTTTGTAAAGAAGCAAAAAAATTAGGAGCAATTGATGTTAAAATTTATACTTGCGATATTCGCCAAACTGACAAATTAGAAACAACAATAAAAAACATCGTCTCTGATTTTGGAACCGTTGATATTCTCATTAACAATGCTGGCATTTGGCAAAAAATTATGCCAATCGATAAAATTTCAAAAGAGATAGTTGATGATGTAATTGAAACCAACTTGTCAGCGCTCATTCACACTACGCGTTTACTACTTCCCACACTGCGCGTCAGAGATGAAGCTGTAATTATTAATGTAATTTCTCAATCAGGCGTTGTAGCGCAGAAAGGACAATCTGTTTATACCGCTAGTAAATATGGAGTTCATGGATTTACTGAAGTACTCAAAGCTGATTTAAAGGGCAGTAATATTAGAGTCGCTGGCGTTTATCAAAGTGGCACAAACACTAAAATGTTTGAAAAAACTGGCGAAAATTTTTCTACAAAAAAATTTACTAATCCTTCTGACTTAGCCGATGTTGTTGCTTATATGTTGACTAGACCAGATAAAATTTGGCTACATGATGTTCGCGTGGAATATTAATTGGGTTAATAGACATTTTGGGTGCTTTTTATTTTAGTAATTCTTTGATCACTTTTATTCTTCGTTTTGATTTTAAGCCTCGGTGAATATTTATGAACATT
>PGYQ01000012.1 GCA_002839745.1 Candidatus Kuenenbacteria bacterium HGW-Kuenenbacteria-1 | reverse complement strand
AGGTAATTTAGGTGAAGAAGCTTTACCAATTTTAAAAAAAATGATTGAAGATGAAGATTATGATGTTAGAATATCAGCAGCTCAAGCCTTAGGTAATTTTGGTGAAAAAATTTTACCAATTTTAAAAAAAATGATCGAAGATGAAGATTCTAATGTTAGAAGAACAGTAGCTCAAACTTTAGGTAATTTAGGTGAAAAAGCTTTACCAATTTTAAAAAAAATGATTGAAGATGAAGATCTTAATGTTAGAAAAATAGTAGCTCAAGCCTTAGGTAATTTTGGTGAAGAAGCTTTATCAATTTTAGAAAAAATGGTTGAAGATGAAGATTATGATGTTAGAATATCAGTAGCTCAAGCCTTAGGTAATTTAGGTGAAGAAGCTTTACCAATTTTAAAAAAAATGATTAAAGATAAACATTTTGATGTCCGAATATCAGTAGCTCAAGCTTTAAGTAATTTAGGTGAAAAAGCTTTACCAATTTTAAAAAAAATGATTGAAAATGAAGATCCTGATGTCCTGAAAGAAGCAACTCAAGCTAAAAGTGAAAGAACAAGTGAAATAGAAAATAGAGCATGGCAATTATCAACCAAAAAACCTTCTTTTGCCACTATTTTTGATAAAGGATTGTCTGAAAGAATTTTAAAAATTGAAAAAATTGTAGAAAAATTAAAAAAAGAATATAAAGAGAATTTTATAGGTTTAGTTATTTTTGGTAGTACAAGTAAAGGGTATTATACTCCTGAAAGTGATTTGGATTGGGGAATTATTGCTAAAAACAAAGAAGTTTCCACGAGATTTATAAATTTAGCTAGTTCTTTATCTCTTTGTGGTGAGCACTATGCTGGTGTGGATAATAAAAATCAAATTAAAGAAAATAAAGAAACTTTATATTATGGTTTATTTTTTGGTGATTCTAAAAAACTTTTAGAAATCCAAAAAGAAACTTTTAAAACATTAGATAAAAAAGAATGGGATGCAATTAGGAAAAACATTTTGGAAAATGAAACTAATTTAGAAAAAGCAGGAGACCGCTTTTTTTTGGAAGAAGAAAAATTAGATGAAATAAAACAAAGTGCAGCTCTTTTACGAGTCCCACCTTCATATGAAGAAATGTTAAAAATATGGAAAAATTAATAAGTTTTGAAAATCCAAATTAAGATATACAGTGATATTGAATAATTCTAGAGTTATGCAAAACATATTCTATATAATTATCGAGGAGTTTCTAAATATCATTTTCATATATCTTAAAGAAGTAGAATATCGTTTCAATCATAGAAATGAAAATCTTTTTAAATTATTTATATCAACATATTTTGGTTACGTTTCCCACTAATTACAATATATTTGTTTAATGGTCAAAAATGGTTGCTATTTTTACGGATTATATTTAAAATAATTATACCAAAGAATAAAATTCTTTCTGTTCTTTTTAGTTAGTCCTCTATGGATATTAAGATTATTTTTAAGATAAGAAAATCTGCATTCTAATCCGTTGCTTGATTTTGGTATTTTTGAATCATCTAAATAATAAAACATATTTGGCAAGGCATTTTTGATTAGTGATCTAGTTCGGTCTTTATGATTACTTATTTCATGTAATTTTCTGATTAAATGTCTTAAAATAATCCCAGCTTCTGTTTTAGGGAATCTTTTTAAATAGACCAATCCCATATAATGGTCGGGAAAAACTAGACACAAAATTTACAGAAATGAGAGAGAATGATAAAATGAAAATCTATGATAAAACAACCTAGGACTTTTAGTCCAAAAGATAAAGCAATAGTAGCGTTAAATGCTATTAAGGGCGATAAAACCATCGCTCAAATCAGTTCTGATTTTCAAGTCCATCCGGCTCAAATCGGATTATGGAAAAATCAAGCGATTAAAAATTTTGCTGAATTATTTAAAGACAATCGCAAAAAAGAAAAACAAAAAGAATTTGAACATCAAACTGAATTGGATAATTTGTATAAAATAAGGCTCTCCGTCGTTTATAGTGGGTAAATTTTAAGATTTTGTGTATAATTGTACATATGCAAAAACAAATTTTTACAAAGGAATCACTTTTTACAAAAGCTCTTGGATTACAAGATCCTTGGGATGTTGAAAAAATAGAATTTTTTGAAGTACCAAAAAAGGAGACTTATACGATTGTGAATATTGTGGAGTAAAACATACTGTTCATGATAAAGTAAAAAGAACTTGGAAACATTTACGATTTTTTGAACATCCAACTTATATTCATGCTGAAGTTCCAAGAATTTATTGTAAAGAAAATAATAAAATAGGAAATATATCATTACCATTTGCTAGAAAAAATTCTGGATTTACACTTTTATTTGAAGTTTTTGTTTTAGAATTATCGCAACATATGACAATGACAGCAGTTGCTAAATTAACAGGAGAATCTGATAAAACTATTTATAGAATTTTAGATTATTTTGTAAATAAAGCTCGTGCTGAAGAAAATTGGAGTTCTGTAAAGAACATTGGAGTTGATGAAACAAGTAGTAGAAAAGGACATAATTATATTTCAACTTTTGTTGATATTGATAAAGTAAAAGTTTTATCTATCACAAAAGGAAAAGATAACAGTGTGATTAAGGCTCTAATTAAGGATTTTGAAGCACATAAAGGTAAAAGAGAAAATATTAAAAATGTATGTGCGGATTTATCACAAGCTTTTAGGAAAGGAATTAAAAATGAACTTCCAGATGTGATAATAACTTCTGATAGATTTCATATTATGCAATTAGTTGCGCGAGCTCAAGACAAAGTGCGATTAAGAGAATATAAAACACAAAAGCAAATGAAAAATCTTAGATATGCATTACTATCAAACCCTGAAAATCAAACTGAAAAACAAAAACAAATTATTGAAGTTTTAAAAGAAATTCTCCAATATTTTAAATCAAGAATGACGAGTGGAGCCGTGGAAGGGTTAAATACAATTATTCAACTTTTAAAAAGACGAGCACGAGGTTTTGGAAACACCGAACATTTTATGACAATGATTTACTTAAAGTGCGGAAAACTAAAATTTAATTTACCAAGCGTAATGAGCTACCTACTATAAACGACGGAGAGCCATATTTATTCTAATCTTAAAGCAAATTTAACTATTATAGCAACCATTTTTGACCATTAAACCAAAATTTTTAACAAATTAAATTATGGAAAATACAAACAATAATCCAATTAAAAATTTAGATGAATTTATTCAAAAAATAGACAAAATGAAAAAGCAAGATAAAATGGATTTATCGTCTGATCAAGATTTATCAATTGCTATAATGAATTTAGTAAGCATTGAGGAACACTTTTTTTTTACAGCTAAAAAAACCAATAAGCCGGAATATTTTGATTTATTACAAGAGGTAAGAACAATGCGTGGCGAGTTGTTAAGAAAAATTGTCAAAGATCCAGAAGGCGAAGAATGGTGTATTTCTAAACATTTATTGGCTGCATCTATGCGTTTGATGGAAGTTGGGACAAAACAATTTGGAATGGGTAAAAAAAATGAAGCGCGCGATCTTTTTGATAAAGCGTATAATCTTTACTCACTTTTTTGGGGTTTGAATATGAAATTAATTAATAAAGAAAATATTAAAAAAATCGACGGTAATGCTTTAAATATATACGATACAGAAAAAAAGGGATTTATGGGAAAGCTGAGCGGACTAGTTAAAAAAGTAGTTAACTGTTGTATTGAATAAGTTTTTTTGACAAAAAAAAGAATTTAGAGTATTATTATTAATAATGTTTATATTATAAATATTAATAAAAAAATATGAAAGGAATTATTTTGGCAGGTGGTAGTGGGACAAGACTTTATCCTAATACTAAAGTGACTAATAAACATTTGTTGCCAGTTTATAATCAGCCGATGATTTATTATCCAATTCAGACATTAATGAGAGCTGGGATTACTGATATTTTGATTTTACCTGGAAAAGATAATGCTGGAGATTTTGCTAAATTATTAGGATCAGGAAAAGAATTTAATGCTAATTTTAGTTTTAAAGTTCAAGATCATGCTGGAGGATTGGCTTATGCTGTTGGTCTTGCTGAAGAATTTGTTGGAGATGATAATTTTGTCGTTATTTTTGGAGACAATATTATTGAAGATAATATTATTAAAGATGTTCAGGAATTTGAATCAGGAGCAAAAATATTTTTAAAACAAGTTTCTGATCCAGAAAGATTTGGAATAGCTGAGTTAGAAGGAAATAAAGTTATTAATATAGAGGAAAAACCAAAACAACCAAAAGCAAATTGGTGTGTTATTGGAATGTATTTTTACGATTCTAAGGCTTTTGGTTATATAAAAAATATGAAACCATCCGATCGCGGAGAATTGGAAATTACAGATTTAAATAATATTTATGTTAAGAGCGGGAAAATGAAAGTAGGGTTTTTAGAGGGTAATTGGTTTGATGTTGGAACACATGAAAGCCTTGTTGAAGCTGCCTATAATTTAAAAAACAAACAAAGACCATTAGAAGTTATAAAAATTGAACAAAAAAATTCACCTTTGATTGTAATTGGAGGAATTCTTTATGATTCGCTAGATGAAAAATATGTAACTTCAAAATATTTACCTGATTTTTTTACTAGTGTAAAAATGCAGGATTATAAAAATATTAAATTAATTTTTGTTGATAATAGTCAAGATGAAAATAATTTAAATATTAAATATATAAAAGAATATTTTCCAGAAATTGAAATAATAAGACCAGGATATAATACTGGTTTTGGAAAAGCTAATAATCTAATAATTAGAAGAGCAGTTGAATTAAAAGCTAATTATTATTTTGCAACAAATGTAGATATGTTTTATGAATCAAATGTAATTTCAGAATTAGTTAATGCAATAATAAAATCTCCACAAAATAGCTCATCTACTTGTAAACTTAAACGTTGGAATTTTAAAAGAAAAGAGAGCGATAATAAAGGAATAACTAATTTTATAGATACAGTTGGAATTGCAATAACCAAAGAGCATCGTTTTATTGATCGTGGGCAAGGAGAAATTGATTACGGTCAATTTGATAAGGAAGTTGAAATTTTTGGTCCTTCTGGTGCTGCTGCAATGTATAATATCTATGCATTAGAGGATGTTGCTTTTTTAAACAAAGAAGGAAAAAAAGAATATTTTGACGAATTAATGTTTATGTATAAAGAAGATTGTGATTTAGCTTATAGATTACAAATGGCAGGATATAAAAGTTTATATACACCAAATGCAACTATTCATCATGATCGGTCAGTTGAAGCAAAAGGTAATAGCATAATTGATATTATAAAAGGAAGAATTGGGAGACAAAAAAAATATAAAGAATGGTCTTGGTTAAATCATCATATTATTTTAAATAAGATGATAGATGGAAGTTATCCTGTTTCTATTAGATTAAAAACATTTTGGTATGAAGTTAAGAGTAATACCTTTGCATTGTTTTTTGAACCATTTTTAGTAAAGCAGTGGTGGCAACTTTTTAAATTAAGGAAACAAATAAAAGCGCGCAAGAATCAGATAAAAAAAAGAGTAAAAATTAAAACATATATAGAAAAAATAATGGAATAATTATAGTTTGTCGTGTTAGAAATTATATATTAATTTAGATTAAAAAAATATGGATTTAACAATTATAACAGTTTCATGGAATGTGAAAGATTTTGTGAGAGACAATTTTAATAATATTTATCAAAATACAAAAAATATTGAATTTGAAATTTTTGCAGTTGATAATGATTCAAAAGATGGAACAGTAGATATGATTAAAAATGAATTTCCAGAAGTACATTTAATAGCTAATGATTATAATGCTGGGTTTGCTAAAGCAAATAATCAGGCAATAAAATTGGCTAAAGGAAGATATATTTTATTGCTTAATCCAGATATGCGTGTTTTGCCAGGAACTCTTGAAAAAATGGTTAAATGGATGGATGAGCATAAACAAGCAGGTGTTGCTGGTTGTCATTTAATAAAAGAAAATAACGAAACAGTTCTACATGTTCGTCGTTATCCTAAATTTTTTGATCAATTAGCAATTACTTTAAAATTACCGCATATTTTTCCAAGCATACTTAATAATTATTTATATAAAGATTTTGATTATAAAAATGAAGCAGTGGTTGATTCTATTCGTGGTTCATTTTTTATGATTAGAAAAGAAGTAATTGAAAAAATTGGAGGACTTGATGAGCGATATTTTATTTGGTTTGAAGAAGTGGATTATTGCAAACAAGTGAAAAATGCTGGATGGGATATTATGTATACACCGAAAACAGAATGTATTGATTTTGTTGGTAAAAGTTTTGCATTAGTTAAAAGAGGAAAAACCCAGGAATATTTTTGTGATTCAATGCTTAAATATTTTAAAAAATGGCATCCTGTTTGGCAATATTTTATTTTAAAATTAGCATGGTTTATTGGAAAAAAAATTACTTTTATTGGAGAAAAATTAAATTTTAAAATTAAAGCAAAAACATAAATTTATGCAAAATTATAAAGTAACAATTTTAATTCTTGATTATTTAAAAGCTAAACAAGTTGTAGAAAATGTAAAATCTATTATAGAGCAAGAAGTTAATTTTCAATTTAAAATAATTGTTATTGATAATTCTTGTAATGAATTAAATGCTAATATTTTAAAACATTGTTTAAAAGATTTTGAATGCGTAAAAGTGATTATTAATCAAAAAAATGTTGGATATATAAAAGCTCATAATCAAGTTAATAAAGAAATAGAAGGTCAATATGTTGCTATTGTAAATCCTGATATAATGTGGAAAGAAAAAGATGCTTTGTTAAAAATGGTTGATTATTTAGATAAGCATAAAGATATTGGAATATTAGGTCCGAAGCAAATTAATAATGATGGAGTAATTGCTATGACTGTACGGGCATTTCCAAAGTTTTTTATTCAAGTAGCAAGAAGGACATTTTTTAGAAAAATTCCTATTTTAAAAAATTTTGTAGAATATGATGAAATGCAACATTTGGATTATTCAAAAATCCAAGATGTTGATTGGCTTCAATCTTCATGCGTAATTATTAGAAAAGAATTATGGGATGATATTAAAGGATTATGTAAAGATTATTTTCTTTTTATGTCTGATGTTGAACTTTGCTATCAAGTGTGGAAAAGAGGCAAAAGAGTTGTATATTATCCAGAAACTCAAGTATATGCTGATGGAAAACGAGTAAGCGCTGGTGGTTTTAAACAATTTTTTAAAAACTGGGTTTTAAGACAACATGTTGTTGATTCATTAAGATATATGTTCAAACATTTTTTCGAAAAAAATCCACGAAAGATTTACATAAAAACACAAAAATAATTTTAATTTTATTTATTAACGGTTAAGGTTCATATGAAATGAGAGACCCCTAACTTTAACTTTGTTTATTAAATTGGTAGACTAATAAGATAACTAATTATTAATCTATCAATCGTATGAACAAAGAAAAATTGATTAAATTAAGAAAGAAAATAAACGAAATGTTTTTTAAAAAAAGATTTTAAAAAAATAAATAGTTAAAAAAGAAAATTTGTCTTGGAATTTCGTTTCTACTTGGACACAAAATAAAGATCAAAATTTTGAAGATGATAAAAGGGATTGGAAAAAAGGAAAACCAAGAATTCACGTTGAATCAGATAAACAGCTGGTGATAAAAATTAGAAAAGAACTTGAACTATCAAATAAAGAATTTTACATTGGCTCAGAAACAGTTTTAGATAAAATTAAAAATAGCGATTACAGCAACAAAGAAAAAATAAATCTGTCGTTTATTAAGAAGACTTTAAAAGATTCAGGGTTGTCAAAAACTCATAAAAAGAAAGTAAAAGGAAATTCTGTATATCAGCATTATCCAAAAACATTAATAGAAAATATAGGATCAGTTATTGTTGAAATAGATTTTTTGGAACGTGTTATTAAAGGACGAACCCAACCACTTAACTTTATATCATTTTCCTGCAAAAAGCTAAAATTAAGACAATTTAAGCGTATTCCCGCGCAAACCAGCATATATGCCAGAAAAGGAATTAAATGGTTCTGTGATAATTTCTTTATTCCTGATGAATTTAAAATGGACAATGGATTAGCATTTATTGGCAGCGCTTCTGGCAAAAGGAGTTTAAGCAAAGTTGTGTTAATGTTATTTTGGATGAAAGTAATACCAATTTTTACCAATCCTCGCAGTCCATGGAATAATGGTTCTGTGGAAGGATCAAATTCAGTCTTTGCTAAAAATTTCTGGAATAAATTTATTTTTAATTCTATTGATGATGTAGATGAAAAATTAAAATTATTTACTGTGTCAAGTTTAAATCGATCAAAATTCAATAAAAATAATTTTGAACAAATTATTAAAAATAAACTTATTCCAAAAATTTATTTCATTCGGAAAGTTCATGAGAACAAGGAAAAAGAAAAAGGTGAAATTAACATACTAAATGAAAAAATAAACTTGCCAAAAGAGTATATTAATTTATTTACTTTATCCAAATGGGATCTTAAAACCGAAATGTTAACAGTTTTATTTGAAAAAGATCAAAAAGAAAATATTATCAAAAAAATTAAATTCAAAATTAACGAAAAATCAAGAAATGGGGTCTCTCATTTCATATGAACCTTAACTATTAATATAAAAAATTTATGAGATTACTTGTTTGTGGTGGAGCTGGATTTATTGGCTCTAATTTTATTCATTATATTTTAGAAAAACGTTCAGATTATAAAATTGTTAATTATGACAAATTAACATATGCCGGGAATTTAGAAAATTTAAAAGACATTGAAAATAATTTAAATTATAAATTTATTCAAGGTGATATTATTGATTTGGAAAAATTAAATCAAATTATTGTAGAAAATAGTATTACACATATTATAAATTTTGCCGCAGAAACCCATGTTGATCGTTCTATTCATGGTGGTTTAAAGGATTTTGTATTGACCAATACTTTGGGAGTGCAAATGATTCTTGATGCGGTACGTACTAATGGAATTGAAAAATTTGTAAATGTTTCAACTGATGAAGTTTATGGAGCTTTAGAATTAGATGAGCAGAGATTATTTACAGAAAATACTCCAATTGAACCAAATATGCCGTATGCTGCTGCTAAGGCTGGTGGTGATTTAATGTGCAGGGCATATTTTAAAACTCATAAAGTGCCTGTTATTGTTACACATTGTTCAAATAATTATGGGCCATTTCAATTTCCAGAAAAAGTAATTCCATTTTTTGTTTTTAAATTATTAAAAAACGAAAAAGTATCTGTTTATGGAGATGGTTTAAATGTGCGTGATTGGATTCATGTTAATGATCATGCTAAGGCTTTACTTTTAATGTTAGAAAAAGGCGAGCCCGGCAGAGTTTATAATATTGGTTCTGACAATGAAAGAAATAATTTAGAAATAACTAAAATGATTTTGAAAATTATGGACAAGAACGAAGAGATGATTGAATATGTAACTGATCGTCCGGGACATGATAGACGTTATGCTGTTGATGCGAGCTTAATTAGAAGTCTTGGTTGGACTTCTGATTATCCTAGAGAAAAATTTGAACAAGGATTAAAAGAAACAGTTGAATGGTATTTAAAAAATATAGAGTGGGTAGAAAAATTGTTAGAAAAAAAAGATGAAATGAATAAATTTATGGATAATTTTTGTGCAAAATCTGAAAAACCTTTAGAACGATCAAATTAAAATTTTTTAAATTTAAAAAACTATGAAAATAAATTTTCAACAATTTGAATTAAAGAAAATTCAAGCACCTCATTTTTTAATGAGGCCAGTGGAATTAAAAGATTATATTGATTTTGAAGTGAAACGAGTTTATTTTATCACAAAACCGATTGGAAATACTGGCGCGCATTGTCATAAAATTGAAGAAGAGTTTTTTATTATGATTCAAGGTAGTTGTGTAGCTGTGATTGATAAAGGAAATGGATTAGAAGAGTTTAAATTTGAAGCGCCAATATCTGCTTTTTATGTAAGTGAATATGTCTGGCATCATTTTAAAGATCTTTCTTCCGATGTAATTTTATTAGCTTTAAGCTCAACAAATTATAATTCAAATCGTTCAGATTATATTGAGGATTATGAGGAATTTAAAAAAGTAATTTCTGAAAAAATAAATAATTAATTATTTTTATTATGAAAATATTAATACTTGGTTCAAAAGGAAATTTGGGAGTACAATTAGTAAAGGTTTTTTCCAATGGAAATGAAGTAATAGGCTGGGATAGAGCAGAGGTTGATATAACAGATAGAGAGTTAATTTTAAAAAAAGTTAATAATTTAAAGCCTGATGTAATTATTAATGCTGCAGCTTATAATGCTGTTGATAGATGTGAGGAAAGCGATGAGGAATATGAATTAGCTAAAAAAATAAATATTGATGGTGTAAAATTTTTAGCAGAAGCTGCTTTTAATGTAAAAGCTATTTTAATTCATTATTCATCTGACTATGTTTTTTCTGGAAATAAAGAAAATGGTTATAGCGAAGATGATTTGCCAGATCCAATTAATCGTTATGGTAAAACTAAATTTTTTGGTGAAAAAAAAATTATAGAATTAAGTGGAAAAGGTTTAAAGTGGTATTTAATTAGAACTTCAAAATTATTTGGACCAAAAGGAGAAAAAGAAGTTGCAAAAGATAGTTTTTTTAATATTATGTTGAAATTAAGTAAAGAAAAAAATGAATTAAATGTTGTTGATGGAGAAAAAAGTTGTTTTACTTATACTCCTGATTTGGCGTTTGCTACTAAAAATTTATTAGAAATAAATAAGAAGTATGGCATTTATCATTTAACAAATTTAGGTTCTTGCACTTGGTATGAGGGAGTTGTTGAATTATTTAAATTAAAAAATATTAATATTAAAGTTAATCGTATTAATAGTGATGATTTAAAACGGCCAGCCAAGCGACCACAAAATTCAGTTTTATTAAACACAAAATTGCCGAAATTGCGTGATTATAAAGAAGCATTGGAAGAATATTTAAAAATATAAAAATACTTCTTCAAGTATTTTTTAATATTTAGAAATTTATTACTGAACTTTGGTAAATTTTCTTAAATGTCATTTTTATTAGATTTCTATTCTTAATGAAACTCAACGACAAACTTGCTATAGAAATAACAAAGAAGGTTGTCATTCCCACGAAATAGGGAATCCATGTTTCATAACTTAATTAAATCTGGATCCCCGCGTTCGCGAGGATGACAGTCTTCTCTGGATTCCCTTTGGAGCCTGCTCTCGAGTTTCATCGGGGGAAAGGGCGGAAAAAATAAAAAAATACTTTTTTATAAGAAATTTGCCAAAGTTTAAATTATAGTCATTTATAAACAATTATTTAAAGATTGGTTTGTGAGTTCAATAATTATTTGATCTAAATCTCCATCTAAAATGTTGGCAATATTATGCCAACTTTTTTTTATTCTATGATCAGTAATGCGATCTTGTGGAAAATTATAAGTTCTATTTTTTTCTGAACGATCGCCAGTACCTACTTGACTTTTTCGCTCAGTTGTTAAGGTTTTTTGTTTTTTTTCTTGTTCTAACACCAAAAGTCGAGAACGTAAAACAGTAAAAGCTTTTTCTTTATTTTGAGGTTGTGAACGTTCATTTTGACAAGAAACAACAATATTTGTGGGTAAATGAGTTATTCTGACTGCTGTTGAAACCTTGTTTACATTTTGTCCGCCATGACCGCCTGAACAAAAAACATCAATGCGTAAATCTTTTGGATCAATTTTAATATCAATTTCTTCTGCTTCAGGCAAAACAGCAACAGTTGCAGTAGAAGTGTGAATTCGTCCTTGTTTTTCTGTTTCAGGAACTCTTTGAACACGATGAACTCCTATTTCATATTTTAGTTGAGAATAAACATTATTGCCTGTAATTTCAAAAGTAATTTCTTTAAATCCTCCAATTTCTGTTTTATTAGAATCAATAAGATTTGTTTTCCATTTTTTTCTTTCAGCAAAACGAAAATACATTCGAAATAAATCAGCTGCAAAAAGTTCTGCTTCATTTCCACCAACGCCAGCTCGAATTTCCATAATAATATTTTTTTCATCTAAAGGATCTTTGGGAGAAAGTAAAATTTTTATTTTTATTTCTAAATTTATTTTATTTATTTCTAAATTTTTTAATTCTTGTTGAATTAATTCAATCATTTCTTGATCAATTTCTGTTTTTAAAAATTCTTTATTTTGATTTATGTCTTTTTCTAAAGATTCAAGTTTTTTAAAATTTTCCACAATTTCTTTATTTTCGTTGAATTTTTTAGAAATTTCTTTTATTTTTTGAATATCATTAAAAATGCTTGGATCTTGTAATTGTTGTTCAAGTTCGTTTAAAGATTTTTGAAATTTTGGAAGTTGTTTTAACATAATTATTAATCTAAAAAATCCTGCTATTATTTTTTATAATAAAAAGCAGGATTTTTGTAAATAAATTTTATTTAGTTATTTTTTTTCAATCTTTTTTATAGGTTTAATTTTAGTTTCCTTTTTTTTCTTAGAATCAACGTTAAGCTTAATTTTTTTTTCAGGTTTAACTTTAGGTTTAATTTCAGTTTCAATTTTTTCTTTTGGTTCAATTTTTATTTTTTTTGCATCAATAACTTTTTTGTTTAAAATTTCTTTTTTAGCTGATCTTAATTTAAAACGGTCTAATCTTCCAGCTGTGTCGATTAATTTTTGTTTTCCAGTATAAAATGGATGGCAATGAGAACAAATTTCAACATGAATTTCTTTTATTGTTGATCCAATAGTAAAATTATTTCCGCAAGCGCAAATAATTTTAGCATCTGAATAATAAGTTGGATGAATATTCTTTTTCATAATATTAATATTATATACTATCTATTTTTTAAAGTCAAATTTTTTAAATTGAATAAAAATAAAAAGTGTTGATAATTTAAAATCAAAGGTCGAAAAAAATAATTTTTTATTTTAATTTTTAATTAACAAAATTTATGAAAAAAAATATATTAATTTCAATGTTATTTGTTTTTGTTTTTATGTTTACAATAACATTTAGCGCTATAGCAGAAGAAACAGTTCCTCTTGTTGACTCTAAGCCAGCAATAATAGACACTATTAAACCAAAATCAATAATAAAAGAAGTAAAACCAGCGATAAAAAAAATAATAAAAAAAGAAATTTCAGATATTAAATCAAAACCAGAAATAAAAAAAGAAATTTTTGTGCAATTAAAAGATTTAAAATGTGTAAAAGCTGCTGTTGAAAAACGCGAAATTGCAATTCAAACAGCAGTTGATGTTTATTCAGCATCAATTAAAGCTTCTTTTGAAGCTAGAAAAAATAGCTTACTTATTGCTTGGGATATTGCAAAAACAAAAGAACGAAATGTTGCTATTAAAAATGCTTTTGTGCAACAAAAAAAAGCAGGGAAAGATGCTTTAAAAATAGATAAAAAAACACGTTTACAAATTTGGCAAAGTTTTATAAAAGAGCGAATTATTTGTAAAGTAGAACCAACAGGAGAAGATATGAACGAAGATGTGAATTTTAATAAGTAAGAAAAATTATAGAAATGTTAAAATATAAAAGGAGCAGAATATTTATCTGCTCCTTTTAATATATAAAAATATTGTGGATAAGGTGTGAATAAAATTAATGGATTTTTTAGTTTTTATTTAATTTAAGTATAAATTAATGTGGATAAGTGTTGTGAAAAAATTAAAAAAGTATTTTCTATTTTTATATATTATTTTTTTAAGCTTAAATTGGCGAAAATAATTTTAAAAATAATAAAAAATATTTTTAAGAAATTTTATTATTTAAATTAATTTTTTAAATTGACAAAGCCATTTAAAAGAATTATTATAAATTAATAATTTAAGTGAATTTAAAAATAAAAATGAAATTATAAAATTTTATTAATAAATTCATAATCCATAAATTATGAACTATTTAAATTATGGATTTTAAAAAAGGAGAACAACTTAAAACTCAAAAACAATTTTTTGTATTTCTAAAAAATACAGAAGTTTTTTTATTTTCTAAAAAGGTCTGCATTTCGATGATTTTAATCGTAATAGCAGGCTTTTTTTGTTTTTCTTTTGCTCCAAATAAAGTTCAAGCTATTCCATTTCCAATTAGTTCAAAAGAAATAATAGAAAAGATGGGTATAAAAGAAATAATAGAAAATTTATTTAAACAAATTACAAAAAAAGAAGAAGAAAAAAATGTGCCAGCAATTCCAGAAACAAAAATAGAATCTCCAATTGCGGTTCCTGTAGAAGAAATTATAGAACCAAAGAAAGTAGAGCTAAAAGGAATAAAAGATAAAATAAAAAATCTTTTTATTTTTCCAAAAAAAGAAAATAAACAAGAAATAAAAACAGAACCTTCTGTTACAGCTCCTGTTGTTATTCCTTCTGAAACAATTAATGAACCTATAAAAATAGAGCCAGAAAAACAAGAAAAAAAAGGAGTTGTTGATGCAATAAAGGATTTTTTTACACCTAAAAAAGAAGAAGAAAAAATAATTGTTCCTATTTCAGTTGTTCCTGTTGAAGAATTAAATGGAATAATAAATTTAGGCAAACAAGGCAATATAGTAAACTTAAATCAAGATGGTGCAATTTATAATTTTTCAATTATTCAATCAAAGGATGAAGATATTATTTTACAGCCAGCATCTGGATATTCAGTTAAAATTGGTACTGGAGAAATGAAACATGACAAAACTTCAAATGGGGATTTGTTAGTTACTGGAAGTTTAGAAGTACAAAATGCTGCTTATTTTGAAGTTCCATCAAATGAAAATAAATCAGGAATTACAATTATTCAAAATGGTCAAGGGAAAATTATTTCAGCAATAAATGAAAATGGAACAGAAATTTTTAATATTGACAAAACCGGTAAATTATCTAAATTATCTGCTTCTTCAGGTGAGATAACTAATTTAAATGGTAATTTAGCAAGACTAAATTCAGCCACAATAATAGACAAATTAACTGTTAATGGAGATAGTAAATTAAATAATATTGCTGTAAAAAAATTGGAAGTTAGTTCAGACGGAACAATTAAAGGCGTATTAAATGTTAAAGGAAAAGCAGTATTAAATACTTTAGAAGTAAAAGGATTAACCTCTTTGTTGTCAGCTTTAAATGTTGCTGGAGATTTAGTGTTAGGAAATAATAAATTTATTGTTAGCGCTGAATCAGGAGATGTTTTTGTAAAAGGTGATATTATTGCTGATAAAGATATTATTGCAAGAAACAATTTAGATGTTATTGGTAAAATGACAACAAAGGGGCAATCTATTTTAGAGGGAAATGTAAACATTGGAAAGGATTTATTCGTTAGTGCACAAACAAATTTAAATGGATTATCTACAACTGGCAATGTAAATATTGGTGGTAATCTTTCAATTAATGGAACTTTTTCTCCACAAAGTATTAGCACAGGAAGTATATATAGCGGAGGATTAAATGTGTCAGGCCATAGTTTTTTTAATTCTATAGGTGTTTCTTCCAGTGCTAGTATAGGAGATTTAGGCGTAGCTAGCTCTGCTACTTTAGGAAATAGCTCAAGTAATACATTAAAAGTGAATGCAACTTCTACTTTTAATGCGCCAATAAAAGTAAATAGTACTTTAAATGTAATAGGAAATACAACAATTGGTGGAAATTTAGATGTAACTGGAGTGGTTACATTTGGTGGTGCCTCTTCCTTATATGCGCAGACAATTGTTGTGGCAAAGGGAGGTAGTATTTATTCAACTATTAAACAAGGCTTGGATTCAATTACTGATAATGGACCAACAAAAAGATATTTAATTGAGGTTAAACCAGGGACTTATGAAGAAAATGTTGCAATGAAGGATTATGTTGATATTATTGGAGCAGGACCAGAGGTTGTTATTATCAAATCAAACGCGCCAACTGTATCGTTAATTGATGCAACTGCTACTGTTAATACAGGACGTTTAGAAAAAGTAACTCTTGAAGTAACAAACGATGTTATAGGAATTGATGTTATTAATGTAGGTGCAGGAAATTTAACTATTGATAATGTAAACATTACTCGGGCTGGAATAGGCGTAGCTACAGGTATTAATATTACAACTGGGTCGCCGATTATTAATCAAGTAAATATTTCTGGAGTAGCCACAGGTATTGTTCATAGTGGTATTTCTGGTGTAACAACTATTACTCGATCCATTATTATTTCAACAGTTGATGATATTAAAGTAACAGGGGTTGGAGGAAAAATTAGTTCTTCATATAATAAATTAAAAGGCGCTGGAAGTAATTTAAGAAGTGTTGCTGGTGCAATAGTTCAAACAAATCACGATTCTTTAACAACTACAAATTTTGCAGGAACAACTGAAGGATCAACTACTGTAGTGGGGCAATTAGTGCCATTTGCAAATGATTCCTATGATTTAGGAACTTTAACAAATAGATTTCGAAATATATATGCTACATCGCTTGTCAATATAGGAACAATAAGCACAACAAATGATACAATTACAATTAATGAAGGAAACATTACAGCTGATACTTTAAATTCTCAGCTTATTTTTGATCGTGGGACTGTGGTTCCTTCAGAACAAGATGCAATTTTTAAATGGGATGCCACTAATGATCGTTTTAATTTAAATTTTCCTCTTTTTCTTTCCAGTGATGGTTCATCAACTTCTTCAGCAACAATAAGCACTGATAAAAATTTAAATTTAACAATGACAGCCCATGATGCTGGGGCAAAAACAATGACTATTCAAGCTCTAAACGCTGGAACTGGGCAAGGTAATTTAGACATTGACGCGAAAAGCGCCATTACAATGGATAGCG
>PGYQ01000011.1 GCA_002839745.1 Candidatus Kuenenbacteria bacterium HGW-Kuenenbacteria-1 | reverse complement strand
TAAATAATTTCTAAATAATCTCTGTAATGTACTGACCGACTTTCCGCTTTCATCTGACAATTCCTGTAAGATCATTTTTCCAATAATCCATTTTTTAAATAATTTTAGTTTTTGATTTTTACTTGCACCTAAATTGTTCCGGAAGAAAGATTTATCACAATTTTTACAAAACCATCTTTGTTTTTTATTTTTAAATCCCCACTTGATTACAGCATTGCTTTTGCAAAATGTACAATGTTTTTTTTAATGAATTAGCCATAAATTTAAATTGATTTAAATTAATTATTAATTTATTGCTAATCTTATAATAAAAATGATAAATTTACCAACACTTTTTGACCATTAAACCAAAAAAATAAATAAAGAAACATTAAGAATAATAATGGATAGAATTGGATTGTGGAAAATCAAAAGAATGCGTTTTAACGCACGTAATGGAGTCTGAATAATGTTTAATTACCTGCGACGCTCAAAATATTTAATTTAATTAATTTATCAAGGTATGACATTTCTAAATTGCTTTGACACAAAAAAATCTCTTCCAATAAAGAGACTAATTTTTCAAAAATTAAATAAAAAACAAATCAGTCCCTTCTTAAAAAGAGATTACAACAACAACCGCAACAATTTTGATTGATTTGATGGTTCATAATTTTATTAATTTATAATAATTTTATAAATTCTTCTATTGTTAAATTTGCTTGTTTAATAATACTTGATAAAAGACCGCATTTAATGTCTCTATTGTGGACTGGAATTGGAATAATCTTTTTTGTCGCTCTGTTAGCTAAAATTAAATGACTGCCAGTTTGTCTTATTTTTTCAAATCCAATTTTCTTTAAAACTTTTATAACTTTTTGAGGTCTAATTATTGGTAATCGCATAAAATTAAACCAAAGCTGGAATTCTAGAAATAATAATTTTTTCTGATTCAACAGGAATTTCTTCTTTCAAATCTTGCATTGTTTTTAAATAACCCTCAACAGCATCTTTTGCCATAGTTTCAGCTTCTTCAAATGTTTCTCCTTGGGTCGCGCATCCTGGGAGAGCTGGAATATAAACAACATAACCACCTTCTTCCGCTGGTTCAAAAATCGCTGTAAAATTATAATTTTTTTGTTTAATATTTTTTTTTATCATATTCTGATTTTGTTATATTTTTTTCCAAAAAAGAAATTACAACAACAACTACAACAATTTTGATTGATTTGGTAATTCATAATTCTAACCAAACTATACTCCTGCCAAAAACTAAACTAAAATCAAAAATCAAATTCTTCTTTTTTCCTTTCAGCGTTTTTCTTTTCCATTCTTGTAAGATAATTAAAACGTGCCTTTTTCATTTTCTTCCAAAATTCTTCACCATATTTTAATTCACCTGCAAAACCAATTTTTATTAACCATTCTTTAAATCTATCTTCAACTGTTCTTTTTCGGCTTTCTTTCAATTCCTCTCTCTTTCTTATTATTTCCATTCTGTTTTCTTTATCTACTTCAGAAGCCCCGATTTGAACTTCTGGAATTTTTGGTAATTCCGAAAATTTCATTGTTTTAAAATCCTCCTTAAGCTCTGCAATTAATTCCGTTGCTATCCTTATACAGGCTAAATTATTAGCCTTATCAAAATATCTTAAGTCAACACTCCAACTAGTATCATCTGGATCTGTACAATTACTCAAATTATCGCACTCACTTAAGTAAAATTCGCCTTTGTGTCCTTCCATTGCTTTTTTTAAATCTTCCTCTAAAACTTCCTCAAACGGAAGAGCAATTTCTTTATGTAATCTTATATAAGTTTCTAACTTTACTGTTCTTCCTCCCGACTCAAGTTGTTCTAACAACGCCGGCATTTCTTCCTTTTTTCCAATTAAAACTGCTACACTATCATCCCATCCTTCCTTGTTGATTTCTTTTTTTATTTCTTCCATTTCATCGGGATTTGAAATTCCGATTCTTAGATTTTTCATATATTTTTTATTAAAAAATAAATTTAATTTATTAAATTTTGACCTTTGTGATTTTAATATACTCCTATAAAAATTTTTGTCAATAAATTGTATCAGTATGTCGTAGCAATGTGATAATGTCATAGTACAGCAACAATATACAATAATACTTGACATAATAATACTACTTATTTATATAATAAATAAATGGACACATAGTCCTTACTTCTTCCAAGAAGTAACAAAAGAAAAACTCATTGGATCAACTCAATATTTCTCTTTCATGAAATATTTTTTTATTTTCTGAAATATTAATAATCTTTTTTTGAATATTCCATTCATCAAAATCTTTTTTATAAATTTTTTCTATCATACTTTTTAAATTAAATTTTTATTTTTTCTGCTTGTTTTATTTCTTTATATGATAACCAGAAAAAAATTACTAGTAAAATTACAGTATTAAGTGGAGCTAACCAAAAAGGATAATGTTTGCCAAATGATTCTAAAATCATTAAACAACCCCTTATACTATATCACAAAAGTGCCAAAATCAAGCACCCAAAATGTCTATTAACCCAAAAAATCTATTTTAATTTTTGTTTCTAATCCTTCTAATTCACTATCAAAGGAAAAGTTTAATAAATCTGTCATAAATTTAAAAATTAAAAAAATAATTATTTTATATTTTATTTTGAGAAAAATTTGTCACGGTTTTTATTGAACCATTTGGGATATAAGACACAGCGCCATTTTCATTTTGTAAAAGAGTAGAACGCATTGTTATTTTTATTACCATTCCCTCTTTATCGTCTATTTTAATATGATCACCAATCGCATATTGATTTTCAATTAAAATAAATAATCCTGAAATAAAATCTTTTACAATTGATTGCGCGCCAAAACTAACAGCTAATCCAATAATTCCGGTTCCAGCCAAAACTGGCCCAATATTTACACCAAAAAGATTAAAAATCATTAAAAATACAATAACATAAATAACAACATTCCCAACTCCAACAATCATCTTTCCAATTGTTTTTGCTCTTTTTTCTAAAATATTTTTTTCTTTATTTTCATTTTTAAATAATTGTTTAATTATTTTTTTAACAATTTTTTTCAAAAAAAATCTACCGCCAAAAAATAAAACAATAATCAAAAAAATATTCATTCCGTAAATTTTAATAAATTGTGTCATATAAAAAAATTAAAATTAAAGATCATTTCCTGAATAGGATAAATTAAAACTCTTATTTATTAAAGGAAAATCTGGAACAATATTTCCTTTACCTGTGTGTCCTAATACTGTCCAGTTTATAAATGATGGATCTCTGACATCAACACGAGAAATATTTCCAATAGAATCTGTAATTACAAAATAAACAATATCCCCTCTCCAACCCTCTGTTATTCCGATGCTAAAACTATTTTTTCTTAAATTAATATTTTTTTTATTTAAAATTTCTCCTTCAGATAAATTTTTTAATGCCTAATCTATAATATTTATAGAAGTAAAAACCTCTTTAACGCGAACGCGAAATCGCGAATAAACATCTCCATCTTTTTCTAATGCAATATCAAATTTAATTTGATCATAAATTGCGTAAGGATATGTTATTCGCGCGTCATGTTCAATTCCAATGAGACCCTACATAAAATTGTGTCTGGCATAGTAAAAATGTATAATTAATTTTATTATTTAATTAATTCCAGCATGCACTGGGCCAACTGGAATTTCATAAATCCCCTCTCCTTTAACTTTTTGAAATTCATACAAACCATCAACTTCTGCTGGTCTTTCTTGCCAATTAAAATCTTTTCGCAATGGGAATTTTTCTGCTGGCCAATTTTCATGAAGCAATATTGGTCGCAAATGCGGATGACCAACAGGATTAAGACCAAAAAAAGTTTTAATTTTTCTTTCATATCCAGAAGCCTCGTGAATACTTTTTGTTATAGATGGAAATTCTTTTGTGTCTTTTAATATAATATATGGAATAAAAAAAATATTTTCTCTTGGCAATCCAAAAACATAAAATATTTTAAAACAATTATTCTCATGTCTTTCGTCTGTCGCAGTTATTGTTTTTAATTGCATTTGATGCTCAAAATATAATTTTTGACAAATATTAGCAATATCCAAAATTGAAACATTAAAAACAACTGTATTGCCCTCAACTACAAACTTCAAATCATTGGAAATATATTTTTTTATAATTTTTTCTTCAATCATATTAATAAATTAAATAAAAAAAAATTAATTTTAATCTTATTTGTCATTCCTGTATAAACGAGAATCTAATTCGTATTTATTCTTAATTTTTAAAATATATTATTGGAATGTGAGGGATTTAAACTTAATAAAAATTCTTCACAAGGCAAACACAATATTCCATGTTTTTTAATTCGCTCTTTACCTTGATAAAGAAAATACGCTTTACATTCAGGATAATCCAATTTAAATGTTTTTAATGCGCGCAAATCTTCTGGCCGAATTTTATCGCTATTTTTAACTTCGATTGCCCAAAATATTTTTTCTCCATAAATAATAAAATCAACTTCTGATCCTGATTTAGTTCTCCAAAAATAAATTTTATTTTCATCTCCTTGATATGAATTCCAAGCCATAAGATGTTGAAAAATAAGTCCTTCAAGAGCTGGGCCGTTAATTTCCTCTGGTTTATCTAATGGCCCCGAAGGCCTTAATGAACAAAATACTCCCGTGTCAAAATAATAAAATTTTGAATGAGCAATAACCGCTCTTTTTGCTCGTTTTACAAATACAGGAATACGATGCGCTAATAATAAATCTTCAAGAATTGTTATATATCCCTCAACTGTTTTCCTTTCAACCTCACATTCACGAGCAACATTGCTAGTATTAAGCATTGACCCATGAGAAAAACTAATTGCTTCAAGAAATCTTGAAAAATTGCCTATATTTCTAACTAATCCTTCCATTTGCACTTCTTCTCGCACATATAAAGCAATATAAGATTTAAGAACATCTAATGGTTTATCTGCTGTTATTACTAATGGCAAAAGGCCTGTAGTTAAAGCGTTTTTTATATTAAATTTTTTGCCCAATTCTAACGCCACAAAAGGATAAAGTGTTTTTTTTAATAATCGTCCAGCAAGTAAATTTACGCCTGTTCTTTTTAATTTTCGCGAACTTGAACCTGTTAAAATAAATTGTTTATTAATTTTTTTTTCTATTAATAAATGAACAACATTTAAAAGTTCGGGTATTTTTTGAATTTCATCAATAATAATTATTTTCTTTTTTGGATAAGCAAGGACAATTTCTTTTAAACGTTCTGGCCGACTACTATAAGAACGAAAAATATCAGGTTCAAGTAAATCTATCCAAAGAGCGTTTGGATAGATTTGTTTTAACAAAGTAGATTTCCCTGTTCCGCGCGGTCCAAAAAGAAAAAAACTTTGCTTTGGCATTTTAAATAATCTTGGTATTAGTTTTTCCATATTAAGTCTAAAAATGGAATTATTGTTTCCATAATAACAAAAAGTTTAATTAATTTTTTGTTTTATTATTCTTATGTTTTAATATCTTATAATCCCCCATTAATTTCCCGCTCCATTCTATTTAAAAAATTTTCAAAAAATAAAATTCTTTCTTTACAAATCTCTTTTGCAGTTTTAGTAAATAATTTATCAATAATAAATTTAGTTTTTACTTCAAATTCAATTTGTGGACTATGCTTTGTTTTATCTTGAATACGTCCATTTGTTTTTCCATTCATATTCTCTTTAATATATTCATCTAAATTAACTTTTTTATAAATATTCGCATTATTTTTACCAATCCAACAAAATGCGCGAGCAACTCCAATAGCGCCAATAGCATCTAATTTATCAGAATCAAATAAAATTTTTGCTTCAATTGTTTTAGGTTTATTTTCTGTTTTATAACGATGCGAAATTATACAATCTTGGATATGTTTAATTTGTTCTACAGTAAAATTTAAATTTTTTAAAATTGGTTCAGCCATTTTAGCGCTTTCAATAGCATGATCAGTTTTTCCACTTGGATCACTCATTTCTTTATGTCCTCCAATATCATGTAATAAAATAGCAGGTTGTAATATATCCATATCAACATTGCTTTCGTGTTTTGCTATATTTAACGCAAGATTATACACACGAATAATATGATTCATATCATGCGCTACATCAGGTGTGTTGCTGATTTCCTTTTCAGCAATATCTTTTATTTTTTGAAATTTTTTTTCATCCATATTTTTTCAAATTAATTGAAGTTCAACTCTTATTAATTACTTTCCATTAATTCAAACACATATTTTTTCTTTTCTTGCTGCCCAATTAAAAACAAAAAAATAATTTTGCCATAGCTTATCAGAAGAACCATATTGATTTTCAAAAACAAAATAATCAACTAAGCATTCATAAACTCTAACTAATTCTTTTAATCGTTTTTTATTTTTCTGATCATCAATAGTAAAACTCAAAAGCTCCAAAGCTCTTTCAAATGCTTGTTGACTATAATCTATATTACATTTTTCTTTCCATTTAATAGTTCTCTCAACTTCACTTCCAATATTTGCCATTTGCTCAAAAAATGTTAATTTATTCCACCGACCTCCAGCTAATTGTTTATGTTTTATACTCATTTTATTATAAGCTTATTTACTATTACTATAATTTTTTTCTGTATTTCTAAATTATCAACACCTCTACTCCTATTTTCTTGCGAAGGACGCAAATTTATCATTGAATCAAATTCAATCCAATTTTCATCTTGAATTTCTGGATAAATATTTATACCCCACAAATCTTTTTGAATTGAACCATTTTCTAAAAGTAAAGCCTCTTCATCAGCATGTAATTCCGCGTCAACAACCATAATTTCTTTTTCAACATCAACAACTGCCTTAACTAAATCACCAAACATATTTTGAGACATCTGTTTTAAATCTTTTAAATTAATTTTATTTGTTATTTTTATAATTTCCATATTTTTAATTTTTTTTAAATATTTTTATTTTTCATTTAAAGAATCACTAATTTTTCATTTTTAAAATCTTTTTTACCACGCGGTCAAAATCGGACTCAAACAATTTATCTTGCACAATCCGATATTTTTCCAATTTACTTTCGATCTATCGTAATAGTCTTCGCCAAGAAAAGTGCCATTTTCAAGACGCTTACGATCCAAAACATAGCCACGAATGGCATATTGCTTGAGAACCTGAGTTGCCCATTTGCGAAATGCGGTAGCCCGCTCCGAATTAACTCGATAGCCAACAGCAATAATAGCTTCAAGGCTATAAAATAAGGTTTTTCTATTTACTTCGCGAGTGCCTTCTTTTTGAACATGTTGTCTGGCGAACAATCAAAAAGCTCTGCCATTTTCTTTTGAGTAAGCCAGATATTTTCTTCGGCATAAAGCACCTCAATATTTACCGTGCCGTCCAGTACCTGGTAAAAAGCGATTTGGTTATCAGGTAGTTTTTTCATACTAATTTTTTTGTCAAAATGTGAATAGATTTAATAAAAAATTTATTCAAACAATTCAAACTCTTTTGTTAATTCTTCCAAAATAGATTTTTTACCAAAAATTAACACTCCCAAATGTTCAACATCTTTTAAATTTTTTAATTTTTACTAACAAAATCACTGTAGCCATTTTTACATGTTTTTTAATTTCATCAACGGAAAAATTTGACATTCGCGACTTGTTTTATTCATTAAAAAAGAAAATAATCTTTCTGACATTCCAAACCCGCAAATTGGTGGCATACCGTATTCCATTGCTTCCACAAAATCTTTATCAAACATCTGCGCTTCATCATCGCCAGCATCTTTTAATTTTTGTTGATCAGCAAATCTTTCAGCTTGATCAATTGGATCATTTAATTCACTATATCCTTTTCCTAATTCTGAACCAGCTAAAATTATTTGAAATCGTTGAACTAATTCTGAATTTTTTTCTATTCTTTTTGCTAATGGCTCCATTACAATTGGAACATTAATAAGAAATCCCGGACCTGCAATATTTTTTCTACAATATTTCCATAAATTATCAATCGCTCTTGTAATATTAAAACCTTTTTTATCATATTTTATATTTAATTCTTCAAGTTTTTTTTCTATTTCTTTAATATTTACTTTTGATATATCAATGTTAGTATATTTTTTTATTGTTTCACTATAATCATAAATTTCCCATTTTTTATTTAAATCAATATCAAATTTTCCAATTTTAAATTGTAATGTGTTAAAAGTTTCTTGAGCAATATATTTAAATAATTCTTCTGTTAATTTCATTCCATCATTATAATCAGCATAAGCCCAATAAAATTCCATTTGAGTATAATCCTGCAAATGTTCGGCATCCATTCCTTCATTTCTAAATTGTCTGCCAATTTCAAAAGTTTTTTCAAAACCAGCAACCATTAATCTTTTCTGCCATAATTCGCCCATTGAAATTCTTAAATAAACATCCATATTCAAAGCATTGTGATGAGTAATAAATGGACGCGCATCAGCTCCGCCAGTAATTGTTTCTAAAACAGGAGTTTCTACTTCTAAAAAATTTTTATTAATTAAAAAAGCACGAACAGCATTCCAAAATTTTGCTTTTTTTTCTATCATTTCACGAACTTCTGGATTAAATAAAATATCCAAATATCTTTTTCTTAATTTTTCTTCTTCATCTTGAATACCATGCCATTTTTCTGGCAATGGTCTTAATGATTTAGAAATTAATTTAAAACTTTTCACCAAAAGAGTTTTTTCTTCTCTTTTAGTTAAAAATAAAATTCCTTCTACCTCAACAAAATCACCAATATCAATTAAATTAACTAAAAAATCATAATTAAATTGCTTTGCCTCAGATAATGTATCTTTGCGAAAAAAAAGTTGAATTTTTTCTTGACCATCTTCTAAATGCGCAAAACAGGATCCACCATGCAATCGAATACTTCTTAATCGCCCAACCAAAAAAATCTTGGTTTCGTTTTTGGATAATTGATCAAAATCAGCCAACGCTTCCTTACTAACATGAGTTCTTTTAACAATAGCTGGATAAGGATTAATATTTTGAGCAATAATTTTATTTAATTTTTCTAACCGCGTTTCTTTTTCGTTTGACATAAAAATTAAGTTTTAGGTTCTAAATTTATAATTTAAAATTTCTCATTTCCTGTCTGGTGGTGTTTGTTGGAAAAAGTTAGAACTCATTTTCAAAAAAATCCTGACGCTGATTTCTGAAAATTCGCTCGGTTACCTTGTTTACCGATTCCCTTTTGCTCGATTATGTGTCTTGTAAAGCATTTGACAGTTTTTGGTCGCAGTCGCGCCACCTTTACTCCAAGCCGCTACATGGTCGGCATCCATTTCGCCAAAACTCCAAATTTTACTCTTGTTAGCATCATGCCCAATGGCACAAAGCGGGCAATTTGATATTTTTTTCTTTTCAGCTTCAATCGTTTGTTTTTTGTAAACTGATTTTTTTATTACTTCATCAAAAATTCGGACTTCAAGCAATTTCGTATCAACAGAACCACCTAAAATAAACTCAGAAATACCCCTGCGGTTTTTGATATACGGATCGCCATAGAGCTTACGCACTTCGGCTGACACTTTCTTGAGGTCATAGGCTTTTTTATGATACTGCTCATACAGTCGTCCCCACTCAAGTCCGGACATCTCGCTTTCTACATCGGTAAATACACTAGAGATCCAATCGATCACACTGTTGAAATATTTTTTTAACTCATTGATATTTTTGTCGTTGCGATGAATACTCATGTAATCATCAATGTTTCCTTTGCTTGCCCAGTCTATAGCTCTCTCAAAAAATGCCTGTCGGTTTGCGCTACCTTTTATGTATGCGTTCCATTTTTGAATATTGGCATTTTGGCTGTTGCTGAACTCTTCTTTACCTAGCGTAACGAATGGTCCGGAATAGATCGCGTTTAATAATTCTTGAGGGACGAGCGGAACTCCTGCAATGTTGATCGTCTTAAACCACTCTTTTATCTGGCTTTCTGTCCCTTCGCATTCATAAATTAGTAGTTTTGTTTCCAGTATCTTTTCTTTTTTGTCTTCTGCCATACCACCAAAATATTGTAATCCGTTTTCATCTTTGATAGCAAATTTATCAGTCACAAAACGTCCAACACTCGTGATGCGCTGTTGCCCGTCTAAAACTTCCAAATTATTTTCTGATACTTTATTAAAATAGATTAAGCCAATCGGGTAATCTTTGAGTAGTGATTCGATAACAGCAACCTCTCTTTTTCCGCCATCGGAGGCATAGATATAGTTACGCTGATACTCCGGTTGAATAGTCAATTTGCCAGACAAACCAAACAAACCCTTGCCTTCAAGTTCGTTATAAACAAACCCTTCGCAAATATCTTTGATAGTAATGTTGGTTTTTAAAATTGTTTTCATATTATTTTTTTTGTTCTTTACTAATTTCTTCAAATACTTTGGCGACACTTGGACTATTGGAAGTAAGCCTCTTTATCGACAGGTCAGTAGCTTGGTTATTTGCTAATCGTAAATTATTATCAGATTTCAATAAATTTTCCTTCACTTTATTTAAGTGATCAATGGTTTTATCTATCTCTTTTATAGCTTCTGAAAATTGCGTCGAGTGCAATCTATAGTTTCTTGAAAATGCTTCTTTAAATGTATTCATGTTAGTTTCAAAATTTGATACATCAACATTTTGATTATTAAGCATATGGATTTCACGTCGGAGGTATTGTGACTTGATGTTTGCTTGGCGTAAGAATCCAATGATAGTAATAAAATGTTGAGGGCGTATGGAATACGTAAGTTCATATTCATAAACAGGAATAATGTCATCATAATATTCATTATCTTTTTCAAGAAGACTTACCAAAACAGCATATTCGCAATTTTTCTCTCTTCGATCCTTGTCTAATTCCTTAAAGAAATCCTTGTTCTTTTTTTTAGTGGCAGTGATACCATCTTCATTTTTCATCTCGAACATAATGGACAGAATTTCGTTACCATCTTCATCTAATTCTCTATAGATATAATCTCCTTTTGAGCCTGATTCTGAGATTGTATTATCTTTACCAAAACTTGCATTAGGAAATGCGATATGACGAATACGATTAAATTCATTTTCACAATGCACTTCAAGTGATTCACCAATCATTTTGGTGCTCATTTTTGAACGCATTTCTTTGAATGATACAAGAGCAGTTTCAGTAGATTTAATCTGTTCTTTAAGTTTTTCTTCACTTAGTTCTTTCTCATGCTTGATATTATTTATTTCAGTGTCTTTTTCGTTTATCTTTTCTTGATATTCTTTCTCTATTCTCTGTTTTTCTTGAAGAGCTTCTAACTTCACATTTGCTTCTGTCATTTCTGCAACACTTTCTAACTTTGAACTAAGTGCAACAATTTCCTTATCTTTTTCAGACGAGTTTTCTTTCGCACGATCTGCCCACTCTTTTTCTTTAAGTTCTAACCTTAAGTTATTTTCACGTTCAATAGTATCCTTTTCTTTTTTCAATTCAGCATTAAATGCATCATGTTTTATTGAATTAACCACATTCGTGATTGTTGTTTTGTCGATGTCAGTTTCATGAATAGACTTTAAATCAATTATGTCACCCTTTGAGCCATCTTCTAATAAAATTAAGGTGTTTTCGTCTTGAATTGATACTTTAACTTTTTTCATATAATTTTATTAAATAAATTTTAATGATAAACCACTATTTGGTTTTGCAATAAAATTGTAATAATTTTTATTATCCCTTAATGTTGTTAAAGCCTCCTGTGTGTTTTCTATCTTGGAACCTAATAAATTGTCTGATTCTACTCTATGATTTTGTGACTCCTTTGCTCTATAAATTTGTAGACCCTTATTATTTTTTAGTGCAAAAACACAAAGACCTCTCATATAAAATCTATTAAACTCTGTTTTAGCAAAAACTTCATTAACATCAAAAGGAACATCTTTTTCTATAATATTTCCTTTTTTATCATGACTAATTTCTTTCGTTTTAAAAAACCCAATAAGTTCCTGACTTAAAGTTTCCTCATCACCATTTTCTATGTTTTTAAGTAAAATATCAGAATATCTACTATTACCCTCATCAGTAAATCTTGTACTTTTTGATAAAATTCCTTTATTTAAATCAAGTAATACTTCCTCTTTCATTAAATTTATTATTTCTTTGTTTAAATCTAAAAAATTGTATTTCATATTATTTTTTCTTATGCCTAATTAAAACTCTAAAATACGGACAAGTTCCATTTTTCAATCTTAAATCTTTATTATCATCTCCGTGTCTAAACTTTACAATATCAAACTGGTCAGGATTATATTTATCCAAAAAACTAATCGGCACGCCCATTACGCCATTATAATCGCTCGGGATGGCATCGGTAAATGATACTTCTATGGCATCGTAATTGTCATATTTATCATACGCTTTTTTGCCTTTAATTTCTTTGTGCTTGCTGTATTTCAAATTTTCTTCCATTGTCATAAGTGGCAATGGTTGGTGACGACGCCCATGGTCAAGATTGGTAAACCAACAAACATTCCTAAATTTTACTAAACCGGTTTCGGGCATATAAACCCCCTCTCCATATTCTTTGGCAAAAGGGGTGAAAAAATAAGCATTACCGGCGTGAAAGCCATTACCAAGCCACATTTTGTTTTCTTTTATCAATGGAAATATTTCTTTGTAAGTAATCGCATTCATACTGCCAATAATAAGAAATTTTTTATCATAATCAAAAAGTTGCTTAACATACTCTCGAAACAAACTGAAAGGTGGATTTGTCACTACAATATCAGATTGTTTTAATAGTTCTATACATTCCTCGCTACGGAAATCACCGTTGCCTTCAAGCGGTGTCCATTCATTATGTTTATTTGCCTTTAACTGTAAGGCAACATCCTTCAAATTAAATTCACCGTCACCATCCATGTCATACACTTCATTAATAATAAATTTATTGGCGGTTATTTTAGGACGACTCTTTGATTTAGGGAGAGTTTTATCATCACCAAATAATCCCAGTTGAGTATTGGCTATTGGCGAAGGTTTATAGCTAGTAGTAATAAGTTGTTTCAGTCCAAGTTTTTTGAAATTAAGCACAAAATAACGAAAAAAATTGCTCTCAAATGGATCATCGCAGTTGCAATACACAACCTTGCCACGAAATACATCAGGGTTGTATTCCAAATATGCTCCAATTTCTTTTTGAATATCAATAAACTGAGTATAAAACTCATCATTTTTTGCCTTTTTTGCATTTGTAAGATTTTTGTTTGCCATATTTTATTTCATTAAATCATCAAGCGAAACACCCAAAGCGTCCGCAATTTTTTTTAACAATATCAATGGTAGGATTGGGCGTTGCTCCCGCTTCTATTTTGGTCAGTGTATGCAAAGTAACGCCAGCAAGTTTGGACAGCTTGTCTTGAGAAATACCGAGCTTGTTTCGGTATTTCTTTATGTTGTCCCCGATTGTTTCTTTTTCATTTGACATAAAATAATTTATTTTTTTAATTTAAAAAATTTCCACTTTGCTTCTGCTAAATTTCCTAATTCCCAATCACTAATCCTTACTCGAACTAAATCATCAACCAAAAAATTAATATTCTTAAACATCCTTCTAATCTGTCGTTTTTTACCTTCAGTTAAAATTATTTTAAATTTATTATCACCTAAATATATAACTTCTTTTGCTTTAACAATTCCATCACCTTCGCCGATATCAATACCTTTTTTAAATTTTTCAATTATTTCTTTTGGTTTAAAAATTGAAAATTGATCATTGAAAATTTTAACCTGATATTCTTTTTCACGCTCATATCTAGGATGAGTTAAATGCTCAGACCAATTACCATCATTAGTTAAAATTACCAAACCACGACTATTTTTATCTAAACGTCCAACGATAATTAATCTATTTGCTTCTAATGGCAACAATTCAAAAATATTTTTTTCTTTTTTAAATTTTCTATTAGTGCAAACATAGCCAATTGGTTTATTTAATTTAATATAAATTTTTTCTTTTGGTAGTTCTAATTTTTCATTTCCTATTTCAACTATATCGCCTTGCTCTATTGTTTGACTTGATTCAACTTTCTGCCCATTTACCCTAACTATCCCAGTTTTAATTAATTCTTTAGCTTTCCGTCGTGAACAAAAACCAGAAGAAGCAATAAATTTTCGCAAAATCATATATATTTTTTTTATTAATTTTTTCTAACTAATTTTTAAAACAGTATATTCTACCAATCCTTTTGGAGTTTTAACTTCTATTGAATCACCCACAGCATGTCCCATTAAAGCACTTCCTAAAGGAGATTCATTTGATATTTTATTTTGAGAAGGATCCGCTTCCGCGCTTCCGACAATGGAATATTTTTTATATTGTCCATTGTATTTAATTTCAACAATAGATCCAAACGAAATATTATTTTGATTTTTTGATTTTTCAACAATTACCACAATTTGTATCATATGTTCTAATTCAGCTATTTCTCTTTCTAATAAAACTTGATCATCTTTCGCTTCGCTATATTCCGCATTTTCTGATAAATCTCCCAAGTCTTTAGCACTAGCAATTTTTTCAGCTACTTGCGGACGTTTAATATTTTTTAAAAATTGAAGTTTTTCAACCAATTTTTCAAATTTTTCTCTTGAAATAAATTTCTGCATAATAATAAAATAAATAAATAAATAAATTTGTAAATCAGTATACTTTAAAAAGAAAAACTCTGCAATCTTTTTTCTTTTTTTATTTTATTTTATTTTGCGTTTTTTCATACGCATTTCCTATTCTTAAAATTGTTTCTTCATCAAAATGTTTTCCGATAATTTGAAAAGCAGTGGGTAAGCTTTCACCATCACTTACAATATATTCTTTCGCTTTTTCTTTTATTTTTATTTTTCCACATGGTACTGTCAAAGACGGAACACCAGCCAAATTTATAGGCACAGTAAACGCATCGATCAAATACATTGCCAATGGATTTTCTATTTTTTCTCCAATTTTAAAAGGCAAAATGGGCGAGACAGGACAAATAATCGCATCATATTTTTCAAATGCTTTAATATATTCTTGTTTAATTAATGTGCGTATTTTTGTCGCTTTTAAATAATAAGCGTCATAATAACCAGATGACAAGGCGTATGTACCCATCATAATACTTCTTTTGACTTCATCTCCAAACCCATTTGTTTTTGTTTCAAAATATACATCAGATAAATTTTGTGATTTGACATTTGAGTTTCCATAACGAATACCATCATAACGCGCTAGATTTGCGCTGGCCTCAGCTTTGGCAATAATATAATAAGAGGCAATGGCATATTTAGTCATTGGTAAATTTATTTCTTCTATTTTTGCGCCTAAATTTTCAAACACTTTTAATGCTTTGTAAATTGATTCCTTAATTTTTAAATCCAATCCTTGCTCAAAAAATTCTCGAGGCAATCCTATTTTTATTCCTTTAATGTCTTTGTTTAAATTTGCGCTATAATTTGGAACATTTTTAAAACTTGTAGTTGAGTCTAATTTATCATTTCCAGCAATAGCTTCCAATACAATTGCTGCATCCTCAACTGTTTTAATAATAGGACCAGCCTGTTCCAATGAAGAAGCATAAGCAGTAATTCCAAAACGACTCACTCGACCATAAGTAGGTTTTAATCCAACCATTCCACAAAAAGCAGCTGGTTGACGAATACTACCGCCAGTATCAGTACCAATAGAATAAATACATTCATTGGCCACAACAGAAGCAGCTGAACCACCAGAAGATCCGCCGGCAGTTCGTTCTAAATCATATGGATTTTTTGTTGACCCAAAAGCTGAATTTTCTGTGCTTGAACCCATAGCAAATTCATCACAATTTTGTTTCCCTAATATCACAAATCCATTTTCTTTAAGTTTTTTAATGACTGTGCAATCATATGGAGGAATAAAATTTTCTAAAATTTTTGAGCAAGCTGTTGTTCTTATTCCTTTTGTGCAAAGTAAATCTTTTATTCCAGCTGGAATTCCTTCTAAAATTTTGATTGTTTCATTTTGAGCAATTTTATCATCCACTTTTTTTGCTTGTTCTAATGCTTCTTTTTCTGTAATCAAAACAAAGGAATGAATTTTGTCATCCTGTTTTTTAATTTGATGTAAACAAGCCCGAGTCAACTCAACGCTAGAAAAATCTTTTTTCATCAATCCGTCATGACATTGTTTAATTGTTAATTCGTTTAGAAACATAGGAAAAATTATTTTTCAAGATATTTTTTTAATATTTCTTCTTTTTGTTTTGGAATTTCTGTAAGTTCTTTTTCTAATTCATTTATTTTTTCTTCAATTTTTTCTATTTTTGAAACAACTTTTTGTTGTTCAAAAAGTGGTGGAAGTGGGATTTTAAATCCTTTAATCTTTTCAGCATTCAAGTTAGGTTGAGCAACTATAACACTATTGGCTTTTACTTGATCCCAATACATTTTTGTTTTTGTAAAATTAAATAAATATTGTGGTAAAACTTTATTTTCGTCAATAATCAATCTAATAAGATATGAAGCAAAAATCATTTTTTCATATTTATTAGATTTATAAATAGCTGATTTTCCAACGCTACCGCTTCTTGCTATTACAATATCATTATTATTTAAGAGAAATTGATTTTTTGTTTCCTTACTTGGATTAATAAATTTCGCTTCATTCTTTAAATTTATACTTCCATTATCGTTTAAGTCAGTAATTCTTAAATAGCGAATTTCTCCTTTGCTTGTCGCTTTATCTGTAAATCCATATTGTGTATTTGCAATTTGTCCAACCTTAACCAACTCCCACTTACCTTCAATTAATTGTGGTATTGTATTTTTTAATTTCTCAACTTCCTCTTTGTTTTTTTCTTCTTTTTCTTCTAATTTTTTTATTTCATCAATGATTTTTTCTTGAATATCTTTCGGCGGGAGAGGAATTTTTTGCTCATAAGCGCTTCCCACTGTAATAAAAGGTTGTGCTGTCCCAGATTTCACCCAATAATTTTCATTATTAATATACTCAAATAAAAATCTCAAAAGAATATTTTTTTTATTTTTAATTACAATTGTATTCTTTATCGCAGTCCATTTACCTGTTGCATAAAAACATCTTCCACATCTCGCTCCAATTGCTGACAAAATAATAGCATCTTCTTTGTTTTCAAAAAAATCCGTCTTGCCGTCTAACCCTGTTGCACTATAAACATTATATCGTCCATTTTCTTTAAAAATAGATTTTGTTAAATTTGTATTTCCCCAATCAATTTGTGCAACCTCACTTAATTTCTTAACCTCCCACCTACTCTCAATTTTTAACTTTTTTTTTGCACTTAATAAAATTGTTTTTTCAAAATCAACTCTGTCAAAAGTCAACATATTTATTAAATTGTGCCTTGAAATATTTTTTGCTATATTTTCAGAAATAGGAAAATCATAATCACCACTAAATGCTTTGTAAATATAAGTGCTAGCTTTTTCTGGATTATCAAAAACTTCTGTATCAAAAAGTTGGGTGCATTCGTCTATTGTTTTTCCTCTTTGTATTGGATGCATTCCCTCGCTTCCTCTGCGATTACTAAATTCATAACCTAAAAATCCTTTTTCAGCATCTTTTTCGCCAGTTTTTACTACTACAACTTTTTGATTATAAGCAATAATAAAATATAAAAGTTTTTCATTTTCTTTTTTTAACACTATCTCCCAAAATTCTTTTTCATTTTTTACTTTTATTTTCTTTTTATATTCTTTGTAGATTTCATGATTACAAATAACTTCATTCGGTTCTTTTTTTATTAAAGTTATATAATCAACAAAATTAATTCCTTCCCATACATTTTTTATAAATTTAGTTATTGGTTTTTCTATGCCATTCATAGTAACATCTTGCATTTTGTCAAAAAAATTATTAACTGAATTTTGTAAATTAATTATTATATTATTATTTTTTCTTCGTAAAAACAAAACAACTGTTTTTGTTCCTGTTGCCATAAAAGTATTACTACCCAATTCTGCAATAGCAATAATTTTAAAATTTTGTAAAATAATTTCTCTAGCTTTTGTATAAATACCTGTATTACTTAAAATAGAACTTGGCAAAACAACAGCGGCGATTCCGCCTTCTTTTAAAAGTTGTTTTGTTCTTTCTATAAATAAACATTCTATTTCTGAACTATTGTCAGTAAGATATTTATATAAAGTAAAATCTTTGTCTGCAAATAAATTTTTTAAATCTCCCTTAAATGAAGAGACAGAATAAGGTGGGTTTGAAACAACAAAAGAAAATTTTGCTTTTTCAGAATCGTCAATATTCTCTTTCAACAATCCAACAAAACTTTTAGAATTTGCAAAATTATCCAAACCATCGCCATAAACTATTTGCGCCAAACCATCGCCATAAAAATAACAACCGACTTTCGCGACTTTTACTAATCTATAATCTTTTTCTATTCCATAAATATATTTTGATGCCCAATCATATGGATTCTCTCGCCATTTTTTTGCATCTTTTTTCGCATTTGGATAATGTAAAGAATCAATATCTATTTTATCTAAAATATCCTGATATGCCTCCATTATTTCAGTAATAAAATGCCCGCTACCAGCGGCATAATCTATAACAGCCGGCAATTTTGAAATTACCTGATCTAAATCTTTTTCAATATATTCTTTTAACGGAATACTTTTGATAATAAATTTTGTAATTAGCGGAGGTGTAAAAAATTGTCCTGCTTCTTGTTTTAAACCAGTAGTTAATAATCTTTCAAAAAAATCAGAAAGATGTTGTTGTTTTCTTGGGTATCTTATTTGATATTGTTGTAATAATTCCACAACTTCTTTTAATACTTTTTGATTATCTTCAAAAGTTTCATTATCAAAAACTTCTTTTATCGCAAAAACATTATTAAAAATTAATAATTTTTTCTTTTTACTTTTTCGTTCTTCTTCTGTTTTATATGCAGAAAAATCGCTATCACTAATACCTTCTATTTCTTTTTGTAAAAAAGCATATATCCCGTCTTTGTGTAAATTAATTAATCTAACCTGAAAATCAATAGCATCGTCTGTTTTTTCTTTCCATTGAAAATCTAATTCATCTATATCATTTTTTTGCTCATCAAGAATTTTTGCTAAAAAAAGATTAAAAATTTTATTAAAAGCATTTGGTTTATCTGAAATAGAATGTTTGCGAAGAATAGAAAGAAAACTATTAAAAATAAACCCGCTATCTTCGTCTTTTAAAATTTTAAGATCTTTTTTTGTAAGTGATTTATTTTCAAAATTATATGTAGAGACCCATTCCTCAAAAATTCCATTTTGATTTGTAATTTTATTCCATCTATTATAAAAGTCTGCGACATTGCCAGCATTTCTATAATGTTCTTCAATTTTTATTATTTCATTTTTATATTCTATTTTTTCATTATTTAATTGAGAAGTGTATAGCATTAAAACTTCTGCATTTGTATCATTTTGAAAATAAGTAAAAAGCTGTCCACCATCTTTGTTTATGTTTTTTAATTCTTTTTCAAATTCTTTTCCAAAAGTTTTACATTCAATCATTAAAAATGCTTTGCCTTCTTTTTCTACAAAAATATCCACTCTGCCACCGCTTACTCCATGCCCCACCTTAAACCTTTTTTCTAAAGTTATATCTTCTGGTTTATATCCTTTTTCGAGAAGCCGATTTACACATTCCAAAACCACCCAATTTTCTTCTTTAGAAAAATTTTGAGTTGTCCCACTTTCTGATTTTATTTTATTGCCATAATTAATTTGCTCTTTATTAAAATCAACTTCAATAATAAAATTATTATACTTTTTTGCAAAAATATTTTCTACATTTTCTTTTGGAGAAAAACCTATTTTTTGTATTAATTTTTTCTTCATTATAAATAAATATTAATAAAATTAAAAAATACTTTAAAACACTGACGGTATTTTAATATATCCATCTTCTGTGTTTGGCGCGCATTGTAATAATGCTTGTTTTTCTGATTTTTCTTTTTCATTTATTTCATCTTGTCTGTAAATATTTTTTAAACCAATGATTTGGTTGGTTGGTTTCACATTTTCTGTATCCACTTCATCTAATTGTTTTGCATAATCCAAAACAGAAGAAAGTTGCTGAGCAAATTTCTTTTTTTCTTGGTCTGTTAATTTTAATCGAGCCAATTTTGCAATATGCTCAACTTCTTGAATAGTTAGGTTCATAAAAGATTTCTAAATTAAAAATAATTTAAAAAATTATAACACATTTCAATTATTTAATAAATTGAATTTATTTATAAATAGTTTTATACTTTTACTAAAGCCTGTTAATTAATAAATACTTTTAAAATATGTTTAAAAATTTTAATTTTTCTGGATTTTCATTAATTGAACTTCTTGTTACCATTGGAATTCTAATGATTACAATGTTGAGTATTTATGGAATGTTTGATATGGCTCGTAAAACTTTAGGAGCCAGTAAAGCAAAAATTATTGCTACTCAACTAGCTAATCAACAAATAGAAATAATTAGAAATTTACCTTATGCCAAAATTGGAACAACCGAGGGTTGGCCACATGGTGAAATCCCTAGTTCTCAAAAAATAACCAAGAATGGAATAGAATTTACTATTCAAACAAACCCAACTTATATTGATGATGCTTTTGATAGATTAGCGACTGATGTTATAAATCCCGACACAACTCCTTCAGATTATAAAAAAATAGAAGTTAAAGTAAGTTGGAATAAATTTTCAGGCAAGTCAGTATCTCTAATTTCCACATTTTCTCCCAAAGGAATAGAATCAGCGTCTAATACTGGAACTCTTTTTGTCACAGTATTTGACGCTAATGGAATAAATGTGCCAGAAGCTTCTGTTTCTGTAAATAATACTGATGTTATTCCTAATATATTAATTAATTCTCAAACTAATAATGAAGGTCTTTTACAACTTTTTAGTCTACCCGTTTCTACAGGTAAATACCATATTGTTGCAACAAAAAATGGATTTTCTACTGATTATACTTTACCCTCTAACCCTCCTTCTAATCCAAACCCAATTAAACCAGACGCTACTATATTAGAAAATAAAGTTACAAGTATTAGTTTTTCTATTGACAAATTAACCACTCTAAATATTTATAGCGTTAATGAAAATTGTCAATCTATTGGAAATGCTAATTTTAATTTTCAAGGAGCAAAATTAATTGGTGCAGATCCTAATGTTTATAAATATTCCCAAAATCTAATTACTGATTCTTTTGGAAAATTTATTTTTAATAATAATTTAGAATGGGATACTTACACAACTAATCTTATTCCTTTAATATCAGATAATTATAATTTAGCTGGAACTAATCCTTTTCAACCTTTAGGAATTCAACCAAATACAACGCAAGATTTTTATTTAATTTTAAAACCAAAAACCGACAACAATCTTTCTGTTATTGTTAAAGATGCTGGATCTAATCAACCATTATCTGAAGCCCAAGTTCGTCTTTATAAAACAGGATATGATGAAACAAAAATTACTGGCTGTGGCGTTTTAAGACAAACTAATTGGCAAGGAGGATCAAGCCAAGAAAATTTTATTGATCAAACAAAATATTTTTCAGACAATGGGAATATTGATACAACCACTACGCCTGGAGATGTTTTTTTAACTTCAGAAGGAAAACCGACTGATCATTTTAAAGAAGAATTTGAAAATGATGCTTATAAAGATGCAACTCAAACAACGGGCGAATGGAATATTCAAGAACATGAAGCAAAATTAAAATATGAAAATGGAAAATATCATTCTTCAGACACAATTCAATCTTTAAAAGTTAATACCTCTAATAGAACTATTGAACATGCAACAATAGCTATACAAAAAAAAATAAATGGACAAACAATTGATCTTTTTCTTTCAGCTGATGGAGGTAATCATTTTGAATTAGTTTCTCCGGGCCAATCAATTAAATTTACTAATCCAGGGTATGACCTTCGTTGGAAAGCAATTTTAAGAACAGACAATCTACAAAAAACTCCAGTAATAGAAAAAATTTCTCTTAATTGGAAATTTTCTGGAACCTATCCTATGTTAGGAGAACTTATTTCCTCTACTTTTGATCTTGGCAATTCAAGAGTAGATTATGGAAATATTTTTTGGCAACCTGAAACACAAATTCCAAATTGCGGAACTAATTGTTTAAAATTTCAAATAGCCACAAGTCCAACAATTTCTCCTGCAACATGGGAATTTAAAGGACCAGATGGAACAGCTAATACTTATTATACAAATAGTAATACAACAATAAATATTATTCATCGCGATTTTCGTTACTTTAGATATAAGGCTTTTCTTTCTACTCAAGATGCGGATTATTCTCCAACTTTTTCAGATCTTTTTATTAGTTTTGTTACTGTTTGCAGTCTTCCTGGACAGGTTTTCTTTTCTCCTTTACAAAGCGATATTTATACTTTAGAAATCAATATGCAGGGATATCAATCTATTAAAGAGACTATTGATGTTTCTTTGATAAAAAAAATAGAAATTCCGTTGTCAAAAAGTGAATAAAGAAAATGTAAAATGCAAAAATTTAAAAATAATCAGTAATCCGTAACAAGGGGTTAATAGACATTTTGGGTGCTTGATTTTGGCACTTTTGTGATATAGTATAAGGGGTTTTTTAATAATTTTAATTTAATAAATAAAATGTCAAAAAA
>PGYQ01000010.1 GCA_002839745.1 Candidatus Kuenenbacteria bacterium HGW-Kuenenbacteria-1 | reverse complement strand
GCGCATTAAAAAATAAAATTTATATTCTGTGTTTGTGTAATTTATAAGGGAGAGAATTTATTAAAAATAAAATTACGCGCCGTTAGCTCAGTTGGTAGAGCAACAGCCTTTTAAGCTGATGGTCGCAGGTTCGAATCCTGCACGGCGCATTAAAAATAAAATTACGCGCTTAGCTCAATTGGTAGATCCGCCAGCTGGCGGACTTTTAAGCTGATGGTCGCAGGTTCGAATCCTGCACGGCGCATTAAAAAATTTGACTTTAAAAAAATAGTGTGTTAAATTTATCAGAAATAAATTCATAAAAAAAATAATTTTAACTTTTAACTTTTAACTTTAAACTTTTAACTTTAAATATGCCTACAATTAATCAATTAATAAAAAACCCAAGAAAAAAGAAAAGGGTTAGAAAAGTCTCAATTTTGGGAGTAGTTTTTAATAGTTTAAAAAGAACAAGAAGAACACTTTTAAAAGGATCTCCTTTTAAAAGAGGTGTTTGTCTTAAAGTTTCCACAACTACCCCTAAAAAACCTAACTCCGCTTTAAGAAAAATTGCTCGAGTAAGACTTTCAAATGGAATAGAAGTAACTGCTTATATCCCGGGCATTGGTCATAATTTACAAGAACATTCTATCGTTCTCTTACGAGGAGGAAGAGTTAAGGATTTACCCGGAGTTCGATATCATATTGTTCGAGGCGTTTTTGATGCGCAAGGAGTAACAGGAAGAAAACAAGGTCGTTCGCTTTATGGAGTAAAAAAAGAAAAAAAAGCTAAATAGTTTAAGAAATTTTAAATTTTAAATTTTAAATTAATTTTTATGAGAGGAAAAAAAGTAACACCAAAAAAAGAAATATTACCCGACCCAAAATATAACAATATTATGGTTGCTAAATTTATTAATCATATAATGCGCAAAGGGAAAAAAACCACAGCTCAAAAAATTGTTTATGGATGTTTTGATATTTTAAAAGAAAAAGTTAATTCATCAACTGACGGAGAAAAAAAGAATATTAATGTTTTAGATGTTTTTGATAAAGCTTTTAAAAATATTGCTCCAATTTTAGAGGTAAGAGGAAGAAGAATTGGAGGAGCTAATTATCAAGTTCCAACAGAAGTTAGAGGAGGAAGAAAAATTACATTAGGATTAAGATGGCTTATCCAAGCAGCTAGAGCAAAAAAAGGGAAGTCAATGAAAGAAAAATTAGTAATGGAAATTTTAGATGCCCTTAATAATACAGGAAGCGCAATTAAAAAGAAAGAAGATGTTTATAGAATGGCGCAAGCTAATAGAGCTTTTGCCCATTTCGCTAAATTCAATAATTAATGGTTTATTCAAAAAAACAAATTGAACTTATTAGAAAAAGCGGAAAAATATTGGCTTATGTTTTAAATAAAGTCGCTAAAGCCACAAAAATAGGAATTTCATCTAAAGAATTAGATGAACTGGCTGAAAAAATAATTATAAATAAAAAAGCTAGTCCAGCATTTAAGGGATATGATGGATTTCCCGCCAGTCTTTGTGTTTCTATAAATGAAAATGTAGTCCATGGCATTCCAACAAAAGATAAAATTTTAAAACAAGGGGACATTGTTGGTTTAGATTTAGGTGTAAAATATAATGGTTTTTTTACGGATATGGCTACAACTGTAATTGTAGGCAAAACACAACCGCAAATTAAAAAAATGGTTGAAGTAACAAAAAAAGCTTTGGAACTAGGAATTAAACAAGCAAAAATTGGAAATACGGTTGGCGATATTGGAAAAACGATTCAATTTTTTGTAGAAAAAAATGGATTTTCGGTAATTCGACAATTAACTGGGCATGGCGTGGGATTAAAAATTCACGAAGATCCCAAAATTCCAAATTTTACTCCTTCTTCTTGGGAAAATATTAAATTAAAAGAAGGAATGGTTTTAGCTATTGAACCAATGGTCGCTATGGGTGATTTTAAAATAAAAACTCTAAATGATAATTGGACAATAGCGATGGCCGATAAAAGTCTTTCAGCTCATTTTGAACATACAATTGTAGTAACAAAAAAAGGCGGGGAAATACTAACTAAATAAATTTTAAATTTGTAATTTTACAAAATTTGTTTCAAATTTTTGCTTATTTTATTTATAAAATTAAAAGCTAAGGCCTAGAAAGCTAAAAGCTAATACTTATTTATGGCGCTACCTACACAAAAACAAACAAAATCTTCAAAAAGGATAAGAACCTCTACCTTTGCTCTTAAAAAACAAAAATTAATGGTTTGTCCTAAATGTAAAAAATCATTTTTACCCCATCATATATGTTTAAATTGTGGTTATTATAATAATCAAGAAATTTTAAAAATCAAATCAAAATCAAAGAAAAAAGAAAAAAAATAATTTTTACATTAAATTTAAACACTTAATAATAAATGAGGGTAATTTTTTTAAAAAATTGCCCATTTATTTTTTTAAATAAATTATGTTAAAAAGAGGAAAAATAAAAAATAAAAAAAATAATTCAGAAGAAACAAATGAAACTTTTATAGAAAAAATTCAACCTCGTCCTATTGTTGAAGAAATGAAAACCTGTTATTTGGATTATGCAATGTCTGTTATTATTTCTCGAGCCTTACCAGATGTACGCGATGGATTAAAACCTGTTCATCGAAGAATTCTTTATGCTATGTGGGATATTGGATTAAAACCCTCAGCTAAATTTAGAAAATCAGCCACAGTCGTTGGAGAGGTTTTAGGAAAATATCATCCCCATGGGGATGTGGCTGTTTATGAAAGTATGGTTAAAATGGCTCAAGATTTTACTGCGCGTTATCCTTTAATTAAAGGGCAAGGAAATTTTGGATCAATGGACGGAGACAATGCAGCTGCTATGCGATATTGCGTAACTGGCGATACTTTAGTTTTAACAAATAAAGGAATATTGCCAATTAAGACAATGTCACAAAAAAAAGAAGAAGAAATAAATTTTAATATTTTAAATTATCAAGGCAAGAAAAAAATAGCTAGTAAATTTTTTAATTCTGGAAAACATAATATTATAAAATTAGTTACTCAAGAAGGTTATGAAATAAAAGGATCATACAATCATCCTTTGCTTGTTTGGCAACTTAATGAATTTAATGCGCCCGATTTTAAATGGAAATTATTAAAAGATATTACCAAAGATGATTATTTAATAGTAAATAGAAATTTTTCTTTGTTTAGTGAAAAAAATCTTGATTTAAAAAAATATTATCCAATAATTAATTTAAAACATAAAGATATAAATTTGCCACAATTAATGAATAAGGATTTAGCGTTTTTGCTAGGCGCTTTAGTTTCAGAAGGTAGCTTTCATCGTGGACAAATTTTATTTAATAATAAAGACATTAATTTTTATAATAAAATTAAAAGAATTATTAAATCTCAATTTAAAGGAATAGAAATATACGAAAAAGACATTAAAAATGGTTGTAAAGAATTAAGTATCTGTCACCAAAAAGTAGTTATTTTTTTAAACAATATTGGATTATCTTTTCAAAAATCAGTAGAAAAAGAAATCCCATTTTCTATATTATGTTCCAAAAAAGAAATCATTAAACAATTTTTAATTGCTCTTTTTGAAAGTGATGGTTCTGTAATTTACAAAACAGATAAACGCCATAACGGAAAATCCATTGAATTAACTTATAATTCTAAAAGCAAAATATTAATCAAACAATTAAAAATTGTACTTTTAAATTTTGGTATTATTACTACTCTTCCTTGTCAAGATAAAAGAAATGAATGTTTTAAATTAATTATTTCTGAAGTAGAAGATATTAATAATTTTTATAAAGAAATTAATTTTTTCTCCAAAAGAAAAAAAGAAATATTAATTCAAATAAAAAAAATTAATAATAAAAGAATAAGTAAAACAGATTGGATTCCTTATTTTAATAATTATTTAAGAAAAAATTATCAAAATTCTTTTATTCATAAAAACAATTTTGATCAATATAATAATTTAGAAAAAAATTATACAGAATTAATAAAACTTTTAAATAATCGTGATTTAAAAATGATTAATTGGTTTAGAAAAAATAAATTTTTCTTTACTAAAGTTAAATTAATAGAAGAATTAAAGAATAAAGAAATGGTTTACTCTATAAAAGTAAAAAGTAATTGCCATTCATTTATTGCTAATGGTTTTATTAATCATAATACAGAAGCAAAATTGGCTAATATTAGCGAAGAATTACTTTTTGATATTGAAAAAAATACAGTCAAATTTATTCCTAATTATGATGAATCTCATAAGGAACCACAGGTTTTGCCAGCCAAATTACCATTACTTTTGCTTAATGGCAGTATGGGAATTGCTGTGGGAATGGCTACTAATATTCCTCCACACAATCTAACTGAGCTTTGCAAAGGAGCTATTTATTTAATAGAGCATCCGGAATGTACTATAGATGATCTAATGCAATTTATAAAAGGGCCAGATTTCCCTACTGGAGGAATTATTTATGATACTAATGAAATTAAACAAGCTTATGCAACAGGCAAAGGTAGGGTTCCGATACGATCAAAAACAGAAATTATTGAAGCACAGCCCGGACATTTTAAAATTATTGTTTCAGAAATTCCTTATCGTGTTAATAAGGCGCAACTTTTGGAAAAAATTGCTGAATTAGTTAAGGATAAAAAAATTGATGGTATAAAAGATTTAAGAGATGAATCAAATAAAGAAGGCGTTCGTGTTGTGATTGAATTAAAAAAAGATACTTATCCTCAAAAAATTCTCAATCGCCTTTTTAAATTAACTCAACTTCAAGACACCTTCCATATTAATATGATTGCTTTGGTTGATGGAATTCAACCAAAAATTTTACCTTTAAAATCAATTTTAGAAGAACATATTAAACATAGAGAAATAATAATTAGAAAAAGAACTGAATTTGATTTATTTCAAGCAAAAGAAAGAGCGCATATTTTAGATGGATTTCAAATTGCTCTGGCTTATATTGATGCAATTATAAAAATAATTAGGGGATCAAAAGACAAGGAAGAAGCAAAAAATAATTTAATGAAAAAATTTAAATTAAGCGAAAGACAAACAATTGCTATTTTAGAAATGAAATTACAACAATTGGTTAATTTAGAAAAAATAAAAATAGAAGAAGAATTAAAAGAAAAATTAAAATTAATCAAAGAATTAGAAACAATTTTAGCCAGTAAAGAAAAAATTTTACAAATTATAAAACAAGATTTAATAAAATTACAAGAAAAATTTAAAGATGAAAGAAGAACGCAAATTAATACCCAAGCAATAGAAAAATTTTCTCAAGAAGATTTAATCCCTAATGAACCTTGTGTTGTTATTATTACTCACGATGGATATATTAAACGATTAGCACCAGAAACTTTTAAAGTGCAAGCGCGAGGCGGTAAGGGAATTATAGGATTAACTACTAAAGAAGAAGATGTTGTTGAACATTTATTTAGTACGATGACGCATACTGATTTATTATTTTTTACTTCGCAAGGCAGAGTTTTTCAATTAAAAGCTTATGATGTTCCAGTGGCTTCTCGAACAACTAAAGGTCAAGCCTTGGTTAATTTTTTACAAATTACTTCTGAAGAAAAAATTTCCGCAGTCCAACATTTAACAGAATTAAAAGATTCTAAATTTTTAGTAATGGCCACAGAAAAAGGCATTATTAAAAAAGTAGACATTTCTGATTTTAACAATGTTCGTCGCTCAGGATTAATTGCCATTAAATTAAAAAAAGATGATTCATTAAAATGGGTTAAATCTTCTTCTGGAAAAGATGAAATTGTATTAGTAACTGCATTAGGAAAAGCAATTAAATTTAATGAAAAACAAATTAGACAAACGGGGCGAACAGCATCTGGCGTAAAAGGAATTAGACTTAAAAAAAATGATAAAGTAATAGAAATGGATATTATAGATTCTAATAATCAAAATGCAAAACTATTAATTGTTACTGAAAATGGATTAGGAAAATTAAGTAAATTAGATTTATATCGCCTACAAGGACGTAGTGGATCTGGAATTAAAACAGCAAAGATCACTGACAAAACAGGAGCGATTGTTTCGGCAATGGTAATTGATGAAACAAAATTATCAGAAGAATTAACCGAAGATTTAATTATTATTTCTATTAAAGGGCAAGTAATTCGCCTACCCTTAAAAAGGGTTTCTATTTCTGGTCGCGCTACACAAGGAGTAAAATTGATGAGATTTAAAAATGAAAATGACAAAGTCGCCTCAGTAACATTGGTTTAAAACTTATATAACAAGATAATTATTCTGAAATAATTGATTTTAAATCTTTATCAAAAATTTCTTTTTTCTGATCTGCTAACTTTTTAAAGCGAATAAAAGCTTTATTCCGTTCTTCGTCAGATAAATCATAACCTAATTCTTTTAAACGTTCCCGAAAAGCATGGCGACCAGAATGTTTCCCTAAAACTAAATTGCTTTTTTCTAAACCCACTGATTTTGGTGTCATAATTTCATAAGTCGATTTTTCTTTTAAAAATCCATCTTGATGAATTCCTGATTCATGAGCAAAAGCATTAACGCCAACAATCGCTTTATTGGCTTGCACAGGCATATTCGTTATTTTGCTCAATAGACGACTGGAAGCTATAATTTTTTCCGTAACAATTTCAGTTATCGCTTCAAAATATTTTTCTCGAGTTCTTAAAGCCATCACTACTTCTTCCATCGCGGCATTTCCAGCCCGTTCTCCTATGCCGTTCACTGTACATTCAACTTGCCCAGCTCCAGCTAAAACTCCAGCTAAAGAATTTGCCACTGCTAATCCCAAATCATTGTGACAATGACAAGATATTACAGCTTGCTTAATATTAGGTACTCGCGCAATTAATGTTTTAATAATTTCTTTATATTCAAAAGGAGTAGTATAACCGACAGTATCTGGAATATTAACCGTTGTAGCGCCAGCATTAATAGCTGCTTCGACAATCTGGCAAAGCCAATTAATATCTGAGCGAGTGGCATCCTCGGCAGAAAATTCAACGTCCGATGTATAACTCTTCGCTTTTTTCACTGCCGCAATCGCAATTACTAACGCTTCCTCCCGAGTTTTCTTTAATTTGTATTGCAAATGAATATCAGAAGTCGCAATAAAAATATGAATTCGCCCGCGTCCACGTGTAATCGCTGACTTAATTGCTTCTGCCGCGCGATCAATGTCAGAATCAAGCGTCCGCGCTAATGCACAAATAATCGGTCCTTCTACTTCTTCAGCAATACGTTTTACTGCTAAAAAATCTCCTTCCGAAGCAATTGGAAAACCAGCTTCGATAATATCGACTTTCATAAACGCTAATTGCTTGGCCATTAAAATCTTTTCTTCAATATTCATAGAAAAACCAGGCGATTGTTCACCGTCACGTAAAGTAGTATCAAAAATTAATATTTTTCTAGACATATATTTATAATTCCAACAGAATTTTCTAATAAAAAAATCTGTGCCCATTGTATTACATAATTAAAACTTTAAGCATTTATATAACTTAACCATTTCTCATATTTTTTTTCTTCTCCATGAATTATTCTAATATACTTTTCTTTTATCTCTTTAACTGCCTTTCCCTCTTTCCCTTGGCCAAATTTATAATTATCAATTTTACCAATAGCATTAACTTCTGCTGCTGTTCCAGTAAAAAATGCTTCTTCATAATTCTTAATATCTTTCGGTTTAATTTCTTTTTGAACAAACTTATAACCCAAATCAATAACAATTTTTTCAATACTATCTCGAGTAATGCCCGGCAAAATTGTTCCCTTTTTCGGGGTATTAATAATTTTTTTCTTCACAAAAAATATATTTTCTCCTGGACCTTCAGCAATATTACCACGATAATCTAAAAGCAAAGCTTCGTCATAACCGGCTTTTGTCGCCTGCATTGAAGAAATACTAGAATTAACATAATGCCCAGAAATTTTAGCGGACATAATGCTTGACTGTGGATGAATACGAATAAAAGGAGATGTTTTCACAGTAACGCTATCTTTGTTTAATAATTTCCCCCATGGCCAAATGATAATAGAAAAATGCACCGAAGCTCCATGTGGATCAACCTTCATACAATTACCGTAAAATATTATCGGCCGAATATAACATTCGCTTAATTTATTTTTTCTAATTAACTCTTTAATTATTTTTATAATTTCCACTTTTTTATACGGTATTTTCATGCCCATCACTGCTCCAGAATGAAAAAGTCGATCAATATGTTCTGTTAAACGAAAAACAGCTGATCCTTTAGCTGTTTTATAACATCTAATCCCTTCAAAAACAGCCGAACCATAATGCAAACTATGATTAATAATATGAATTTTCGCTTGAGCAAAAGGCACAAACTTTCCATCAAGCCAAATGTATTTTGTTTCGTAGGGCATAAAATAGATTTAAAAAATTTAATATTTATTTATTTGATTTTAAAAAATTTAATATTATCTCACTTGTTTTTTTAGTACCAACTATTTTTTCTAAACTATCATTTTGACTGGCTAAATCCAAGGTACGATTTCCATCTATTAAAAATTTATAAACAGCTTTTTCAATTGCTTCCGCGCCTTTTTCAGCGCCGACATGACGAAGCATCATCGCTCCAGTTAAAATTCGACCAATAGGATTAACAACATCTTTGCCAGTTAACAATGGAGCTGTCCCTGCCCCACTTTCAAACATAGCCGCTCCAGTATCTGGATTAATAGCAGAACCACACATTAGTCCCATACTACCTAGAGCAGAAGCCGCGCCATCAGAAAGAATATCACCATGCTCATTACCACAAACAATAACACCGTGCAATTTTGCTGGTGTGAATAATAAGGCATTAGCAGAATCAACTAATTGATGAGTACACGGCACATTAGGAAATTCCTTAGTAATGCGCGTACAAATTTCACGCCAATATTTATAGCGCGAAATAGCATTGGCCTTATCTATCGAAATTAAAGGCAAACCTTTTTTCTCGGCATAAGCAAAAGCAGCGCGCAAATATTTTTCAATTGTCTCTTTTCTATAATAAGAAAGATCAGTAATTATTTCTTCTTCCCCGGTCACCTCAGCTTTTTCTTTTATTCCTAAAATCATTCTTTCTTTAGCGCTAATTTTATCTTTTAAATCAGCATTGCCAAAATAACTATCCTCTAACAAAAATCTAATCCAAACCTGTTCAATGCCCTTATCAGGAATAGTTTCTGGACGCACATTAACAAGATGATCTAATGATTTAAAATAAATAATTGGCCGAAAATTTAAAAGCAATCCCCATTCCTTTCGAATAGTTAATAACGCTCTAACCTCAGGCATTAAACTCGGATTTTCTTTGCCTAAAGTGGTATCAAATTTCGGGTCGCCAACACCGCCAAAAAAAAGCAATTTTAACTCGCTCGCTTTTTGAAACGACTCAGCCGGAAAAGTATCGCCATATTTTTCATAAGCATTCCAACCAATCGGAGTTAACACAAATTCAATTTTAATATTATCCATCTTCGCGGCCTCAATCACAATCTTTGTTGCCTCTCTCATTATTTCTGGAGCAGAGCCATCTCCTTCAACTAAAGCTATTTGTATTTTACGCATAAATTAAAATTAATTTTTAAAATAATTTATACAGACACATTTTTATAAACAATTAGAAGCCATTTCTAATAATGACCCGATCAAACCGCCTTTTTTTACCTGCTCTTTCTGATATTCAGTAATCGGAAAATTGATTATCTTTTTATCCCATTTAATCTGCCCAGGCTTATCTTTCGGTGTATCCCAAATAATCTCTAATCTTTTTGGATTTCCTTTTATTATCTCATGCACCTCATTTTTGGGTAACTCTAGACAAAGCAAACCATTGTTAAACATATTATTATAAAAAATCCTCGCAAAACTCGAAGCGATCACGGTTTTTATTCCAGCTTCTTCTAACGCCCAAACTGCATGCTCACGACTAGAGCCACAGCCAAAATTTTCTTTTGCAATTAAAATATTTGCTTGTCTAAATTTGACTTGTTCATCATTATTTAAACCAGCATCTTCCATACAAAACTTTCCTAAATTAGCTTTAACTGTTTCTGTTAAATACTTTGCTGGAATAATTTGATCAGTATCAATATTATCTTTTGCTAAAACAAAAATATTTCCAGCAAATTTTTTATTTACACTTGATTGACTAGTAGCTAACTTTTTATAATCAACAGTATGAAATTTCACTGGTTTAAATACCGAAGGTCGTACTGTTTCTCTTTTGGCTGGTTTATAATTTTTAAATATTTTTTCCTCAGGAACGGTAATAACTCCGGCAATAGCCGACATTGTGGCCGTGGCCGGCGAAACTAAATGTACCATTCCATCTTTGCCCATACGTCCAGGAAAATTTCGATTAGTCGTAGAAACACAAACTTCTTCAGGAGCAATAACACCACAGCTCATTCCAAGACAAGCGCCACAAGTCGGATTAGAAATTAAACAACCAGCCTTGATAAAAATATCTAGCAAGCCTTCCTTGTTTGCTTTCTGCCAAATATATGAAGTAGCTGGAACAACTATACAACGCGCAGTTTCAGCTACAGGTTTACCTATTTTTTTAAAAATATAAGCAGCAATACGCAGATCTTCAAGTCGTCCATTAGTACATGAACCAATATAAATTTGATTAATTTTTTTTCCTTTTTGCTCCTTAACATTAACAACGTCTCCTGGAGAATAATTTATCGTCATAACCGGTTCAATTTCAGAAACATTAATTTCTAATATAAGACTATATTCTGCATTCGCATCACTATTTAATTTTTCTAATTTTTTTAAAGCTTCTGTTTTTGTCGCATATTTTTTCTTTAAAACTGGCCACAAATAATTAATAGTTTCTTTATCAACCATCATCATACCAGAAGTAGCCCCTGCCTCAACAGACATATTAGCAATAGTCATTCTTTCATCCATGCTCATATTTTCAATCACAGAACCGCCAAATTCAAAAATGGCATTAGTCGCGCCATTCACACCAATCTTTTTTATTAATGTTAAAATTAAATCTTTCGCAAAAACATTTACTTTCATTTTACCTATAAAATTAACCCTTATAACTTTTTGTGGCGGACAAATCCAAAGTCCAGTCGCAATTCCGCCTTCAAGATCAGTTGTGCCAACACCAGCTGAAAAAGTACAAAATGCGCCATGAGTACAAGTATGACTATCACCCATAATCCCAATTTCTCCAGGTAAAACCCAACCCTTTTCCGGAATAATGGCATGACAAACACCATTCCGTCCAACATCTAAAAATTCAATTTTATGTTCCATGCTCCATTCGCGCATAATTTTCCCCTGAATAGCAGAAGCTGTATCTTTCGCTGGATTAACATGATCAATCATTGCTTTAATTTTATTCGGATCAAAAACAACGTTCGTGCCTCTTCCTTTTAAATCAATAATCGCATTTGGAGTTGTAATTTCATGACACCAAACCCGATCTAATTTTAAAACATAACGACCATCAGCTAAAATACTGACAGCATGTGCTTTAATATTTTTTTCAAATGCCGTTTTTTTCTTGTTATTTTTTATCATAAAATTTTATCAAAATTAAATAGATAAAAAATTTAATAGTCTCTTAATTTTGCCATGCCCTTATGTTGTCTAATTTTATCAAGAACCTTTGCTTCAATTTGCCTAATTCTCTCTCTGGTTACTCCAAATTCATAACCCACCTCTTCTAAAGTATGTGAACCATCTTCAGTTAATCCAAACCTCATCTCTAAAATTTTTTGTTCTCGAGAAGTTAACTCATTCATAATTTCTCTAATATATCCTTTTAATAATTCTATGGCAGCCGCTTTATCTGGTGATATTGTTTTAACATCCTCAATAAAATCTCCCAAGGTACTATCATTATCATCATCTCCTACAGAAGTTTCTAAAGAAATAGTATCTTGAGAAATTTTAATATAATACAATACCTTTTCTAACCTCTCTCCCATTTCCGCTGCAATTTCTTCTGGTAAAGGCTCTCTCCCTAAATTTTGAATTAAACTGCGTTCAGCCTGTTTAAATTTACTAATTGTTTCTACCATGTGTACAGGAATACGAATAATTCTTGATTGATCAGCTATAGCTCTAGTTACTGCCTGTCTAATCCACCAAGTAGCGTAAGTGGAAAATTTATAACCTTTTCGATAATCAAATTTTTCTACTGCTCGAAATAAACCAATGTTTCCTTCTTGAATCAAATCTAAAAGGGATAAATTACGACCAGTAAATTTTTTAGCAATACTAACAACTAATCTTAAATTAGCTTCAACTAATTCTTGTTGAGCATCTAAATCCCCTTTTTCTAAACGCTTAGCTATTTCAACCTCTTCTTCTGAGCTTAAAAGAGGCACCTTATTTATTTCTTTTAAATATATCTGAATAGAATCAAAAGAAACAGATTCTAAAGCAAATGTTTTTTGAGTTCGCAAGCTGGCAGGTTTATCCTCTTTTATTTTTTCTTTTTCTAAGATTTGAGATAAATAATTTTTTTGTCCCTCAATAACCGGTTTTTTAATTATTTCTTCTGAGGTTTTTTTATTTCTTTGTTTTTTTTCTACTACTTTTAATTGAGAAATTAATTTTATTTTTTTAATTTTTATTTTCTTAATTAATTTTACTTCTTTTTTTATTGTCTTTTTAATTTTCTTTTCCTTTTTTGTTGTTTTCTTTTTTATTTGTTTTATTTCAACTTTTCTTTTTTTTAAAATTTTTAAAACTTTTATTTTCTTTTTAAAAACCTTAGAAACTTTGATAATATTTTTTTTATTTTTTTTATTAATCTTAGTAAAAACCATAAAATTAAATTTAAAATTTTAATTATTTTCTATCTCGTTTAATTGTTTAATTACTTCTTTGAATTTTTTTTCCAAAGAATTAATTTCATTAAAATCTTTTTTTTCTTCCGCTTTTTTAAAATTTTCTTCGATTATTTTTAATTCTTGAGTAAGTATATTTTTTTTTAAAATTCGAATATTTTTTTGAATTTCAAGTTCAATTGAAGAATCAAAAATTGAAAAATCTTTTTCAATTAAAAATATTAATTTATTAAAATAATCTGCCATTTCTTTTGAAATACTTTTTAGCCATTTATTTTCATTAAATTCTTTTTTTTTCTCAGTATATTCTCTAATAAAGTTTTTAGCAAGCTCTTTTAGCTCTTTGTTTTGTAAAATATCAAAAGAAAATTTTAAATTTTTAAAATTTTCATAAAATTTTAAAAATAATCCCACAATCTTTTCTTCTATTAATAAATCTTGATCTATTTTATTTTCTTCTTTTAATTCTGGTTTTAAATTAGAATTAGTATTTTTTTTATCAATTATTAAATCTCTTAAAATTTGTTCATCAATATTTAAAAATTCTCCCAATTTTTGCAACCAATGAGTTTGTTCAATTTTATTACTTAACCTTGCAATAAGAGGAAGTAAAATTTTGGCCGTATTTTTTTTATTTTCAATCTTTGTTAAATCTAAATTTAAAAAAACAAAATCAAAATAATATTCCATAATTGATTGGGAATTTTGAATTGCTTCTCGCCAAATATTCACATCTTTTCGTATACATTCATCAGGATCTTTTCCTTTTAGAAATTTAATTATTTTAATATTCATTTCTTGTTGCCAAGCAATATCAATCCCTCGCTTTGTCGCTTCTTGCCCAGCTAAATCAACATCAAAAGATAAAGCTAAATTAGAAGAATACCTTTTTAAAAGTTTGATTTGCTCTAAAGTTAAAGCTGTTCCAGAACAAGCAACTACATTTTTAATCCCTGCTTGATGAGAACTAATAACATCCATATTTCCTTCAACAAGCACTGCTAAATTTTCTTTTCTAATTTCTTGTTTCGCTTGTTCTATGCCATACAGAACATGACTTTTATTATAAATTAAAGTTTGCGGAGTATTAATATATTTAGCTTCTTCTTTGTTTTCACTTAATATTCGCCCGCTAAATCCAATTACATTTTTATAAACATCACGAATTGGAAAAATTAATCGATTTCTAAAACGATCATAAATTTGATATTCCATATTAGTATTCGCGCTTTTTATTACTAAACCACTTTCTATTAATTCATTTTCTTTAAAATTTTTATTTAATAAAAATTTTGTTAGGCTTTCCCATGAGTTTGGAGCATAACCTAATTGAAAATCTTTGGCCGTATTACTAGAAATTTTTCGCTCTTTTAAATATTCTCTAGCTATTTCTCCTTGAGAATATTTTATTAAAATTTGATGATAAAAATCTGATGCTGTTTGGCAAATATCTAATAATATAGTGCGTTGACTTGTTAATTGAGGGTCTTGTTTTTTTAAAACAACATTAGCTTTTTTGGCTAAAATCCTTAAAGCATCAACAAATTCCACTCCCTCTATTTTCATAATAAAAGAAAAAATATCACCTCCTTCTGAACATCCAAAGCAATGCCATATCTGTTTTTCTCGAGAAACCGTAAATGATGGTGTTTTTTCATTATGAAAAGGACAAAAAGTTTTCCAATTAACTCCCGCTTGTTTTAATTGAGGTAAATATTCTTGAATAACATCAATAATATCTAAACGTGATTTAATTTCATCAGTAATATTATCCATAATTTTGACTTAAAAATAAATTTATGTTAAATATAAGAATTAACTTTTAATTTAATTTTTTTAATTTTGCACTTTGCACTTTGCACTTTGCACTTTTTTATTATGCCTATAAAAAAATCTGCCCTTAAAGCTTTAAGACAAAGCAAAAAAAGACAATTAAGAAATCAAAAATGCAAAAAAAATCTTAAAGATTTAATTAAAAAAACTCAAAAAGTTGTTTTTGCTTCAAAAAAAGAAGAAGCCCAAAAATTAGTTATTGAAACTCAAAAAGCATTTGATAAAGCTGTTCAAAAAAAAGTAATTAAAAAAAATACCGCTGCTAGAAAAAAATCACGAATAATGAAAAAATTTAATGCTTTAGTTGTGCCTAAAAATAATTAAATACTAAATTTAAAGTGGACAATATCGCCATCTTGAACAACATATTCCTTTCCTTCTAATCGCATCAATCCTTTTTCTTTGGCTTTTGCTTCTCCGCCCGCTTTAACAAAATCCTCACAATTAATTATTTCTGCTTTAATAAATCCATTTTGAAAATCAGTGTGAATTTCTCCTGCTGCCTCTGGAGCTTTTTTTCCCTGAATAATTGTCCAAGCACGCGTTTCTTGAGGACCTGAAGTAAAAAAAGTGATTAAATTAAGTAATTTATAACTGGCTTTGATCAACTGATCCAAGCCAGTATTTTTTATTTCTAATTCTTTTATATACTCTTTAATCTCTTCTTCTGATAAATCAGTTAATTCGGCCTCTAATCTCGCGCAAATTTTTATCTCATATTCTTTTTCTAAATCACTAGATATTTTTTTCTCATCAATATTTAATATCCGTAATATTGGCTTAAGAGTAAGCAAATTTAATTCTTTAACTAATTCTTTTTCTTCTTCTAATAATTTAACAGAGCTAGCTAATTTTTCTTGTTCAAGATTGTTTTTTATTTTTTCTAAAACTTCAATTGTTTTTATTAAAATTTTATCCGAACCTTTTTTATTTTGTCTTATTAAATCTTCTAATCTTTTTTCTACAACATTTAAATCCGCTAAAATTAATTCTAAATTAATAATTTCAACATCAACTTGTGGCGTAGCTTCTTTAAAATCTTTTACCACATGAGCAATAGCATCAACCTCTTTAATATGAGAAAGAAATTTATTACCTAAACCCTCGCCTTTTGAAGCGCCTTTAACTAATCCAGCAATATCCACAAATTTAATGGCCGTAGGAATAATTTTGACAGACTGTGAAACCTTGGCTAATTTTTCCAAACGTTCATCAGGTACCTCAACAATTCCTATATTAGGTTCGATTGTACAAAAAGGATAATCAGCAATATCTACTTGCCTTTTTGTAAGCGCTTTAAATAAGGTTGATTTACCTACATTAGGCAAACCAACAATTCCAATTTTTAACATAAATTTAAAGAAATTTACTATAGGTCAATATAGTACTCATAGAAATTTATAAAATTTTAAATAAATTCCATGTATTGTTTGACAACTGATAATCCTTTTCCGATTAAAAA
>PGYQ01000009.1 GCA_002839745.1 Candidatus Kuenenbacteria bacterium HGW-Kuenenbacteria-1 | reverse complement strand
CCGTACCAACTAATATTATACCTGCTAATGATTTTAAACTTCATATAGCTGTTTATAATACAGATGGAACTCTTTATATGGACGATTATTCAGATAATTGTTTTAGTGTTGTACTAGTAAAAGAAGAATGCCAATCAAATTGTAAAAAAAATTCTGATTCTCAAACAATAAAACCTGAAATAACTCAACCTAGCTCAATAGACATTCCATATAAAAACGGAACATTGTTAAAATCAAAAAATGGAAAGCAGGTGTATTTTGTTGATGAAGAAAAATTAAGACCAATTAATTCTTTGCAAACATTTAAAAATCATGGATTCAAAGTAAAAGATGTAAAAAATATTGCTTCAAATGAAATGGAAAAATATGAAATTGACGACCAAGCATTGTTGCCTTATCCAGATGGAACATTATTGAAAGTAAATGGAAAAATATATTTTGTTCAAGATGAAAAATTAAGATATATTTCATCTTTCAAAATATTTCGAGCCCATAATTTTAAAATAAAAAATGTCATCAACGTTGCCAATAATATAATTGACGAATATGAAATGGGTGAAAATTTATTGCCTTATGCCAGTGGAACATTATTAAAAGTAGCCAACAGATTATATTTTGTTCAAGGCGATGAATTAAAATATATTTCATCTTTAAAAGCGTTTAAAAATCTAAAAAGAAAAAATATCATTGTCGTTGCTCCTAAAGCAATAGAAGAATATGAAGAAGGCGAACCGTTAAAATAAAATTCCGTAGGGGCGATTCTATGTAATCGCCCTAACAATAAAGGGCGAAAACGCAGTTTCGTTTATATAAAAAACAAATAAAAATACAGGGGTTTCCACTCTTGTATTTTTATTTGGAAAAGTTTAAAAAATTTGTTATTATCATTCTATGACATTTGATAATATAAAAGACATTCAAAAAAATATTTCTTTGGCTTCTTATACAACCTTTAAAATTGGTGGCACAGCAAAATATTTTTATTTGGCTAAAAATACAAAAGATTTAATTAAAATAATAGAAGCAACAAAACAAGAAAAAATCCCTTTTTTTGTTTTAGGCGGAGGAAGCAATATTCTAGTTAAAGATCAAGGATTTGATGGATTAGCAATAAAAATTCAAAGTTCAAAATTTAAAATTCAAAATTGTAATTCAAAATTTAAAATTATTTGTGATAGTGGAACATTATTAGGAAAATTGGTTCAAGAAACTTCCAAAAAAGGGATTGGCGGATTAGAATGGTTTATCGGAATTCCAGGAACAATTGGCGGAGCTGTTTATGGGAATGCTGGTTGGCCCAAAGATAAAAAAAATATAGGAGATTTTGTAAAAAATGTTACCATATTAAAGAATGGCGCGCAATTTACAATTTCTAATTTAAAATGTCAGTTTGGTTATAGAGATAGTATTTTTAAACACAATAATAATGTCATTCTTTCTGTTGAATTACAATTACCAAAAGGTGATTCTTTAGAAATAAAAAAAAGAATGCGGGAAATTTTATTAACAAGAATAACGAATACTTCTCAAGGAAATTCTGCTGGATGTATTTTTAAAAATATAAAGTTAGGAACTTTAAATAAAAAATTATTTGAAAAATATCCGAAATTAAAAAATGTAGTTAAAAATAATTTTATTTCGGCTGGGTATTTAATTGATCAATGCGGACTCAAAGGCAAGAAAATTGGTAAAGCGATTGTTTCAGAAAAGCATGCAAATTTTATTATCAATACAGGACAAGCCAAAGCCGAGGATGTAGTAATGTTAATTAGTTTAATTAAACAAAAAGTTAGAGATAAATTTAATGTTCAACTTCAAGAAGAAATTCAATATATTGGATTTTAAATTAAAAAAACCCATGAAAACTATTACTAAAAACACAATATATTTAATGTCTGCTTATGTGGTTCAGAAAATTTTGACTTTTTTGTATTTTATTTTTATTGCTAGAACGATTGGGGATGTTAATTTAGGAAAATATATTTTTGCCCTTTCATTCACTACTATTTTTTCTATTTTTATTGATTTGGGATTAAATCAGATTTTAATTAAAGAAGTGGCAAAATGCAAAGAAAAAATAATTATTTATTTAAGTAATATTTTTATTTTTAAAATATTAGCTGGTATTATTTGTTTTTTAGTAATGATATTAATTATTAATTTATTTAATTATCCATTTGAAAGTAAAATTTTGGTTTATTTGGCTAGCGGAACAATGCTTTTAGATTCATTAAATACAACATTTTATGCTGTTTGGCGTGGTTTACAAAATTTAAAATATGAGGCAATTGGGATTATTATTTATCAAGGAATAGTAGTTTTAGTCGGATGTGTAGCATTATTATTTAAATTACCTCTTTATGTTTTAATAATAGCTTTAATTTTAGGAGGGTTATCAAATTTTTTATTTGCTTTAATTACTTTAAGAAAAAAGGCTTTAATTTCCCCTAAAATTATTTTGTTTGACAAAAAAATGATTTTTTGGTTACTTAAAATTACTATTCCTTTTGCTTTTGCAATTATTTTTTCTAGAATATTGGGTTATTCAGATGTGGTTTTACTTAAAATTTTAACTGATGATAAAAGTGTAGGGCTTTATAGCGTGGCCTTTAAATTAACTTTTGCCTTGCAATTTATTCCAGCGACTTTTGTCGCTGCTTTGTATCCAGCTTTTAGTAATTATTTTATTTCTTCAAAAGAAAGATTAATTTATATTTTTGAGAAAGCTTTTATTTATTTGACTTTTATTGTTTTACCTATTTCAATTATTACAATTATTTTGGCTGACAAAATTATTTTAGGAATATATGGACAAGAATTTGCTAATTCTATTTTTGCTCTTAGAATTTTAATGTCAGGATTATTTTTTGTTTTTTTAAATTATGTTAGTATTTCATTTTTAACTGCTTGTAATAAACAGACGAAAAATACGGTTATTTTGGGCATTGGAATGACTATGAGCGTTATTTTAAATTTAATTTTTATTCCTTTATATGGTTATATTGGGGTTGCAGGGGTAGCAACAGTAGTTTCTATAATAATGTTTTGTTTACTTTTGTTTTGGGTTAATAAAATATTTCCAGAATCCATTTGGAAACGCAAAGAATTAATTAAAAATATATGTAAATCAATTTTTGCTGTTGTAATAATGGGGGTGTTTATTTTCTATTTAAAATTAATTATTTGGTGGCCGATATTGATTGTTTTGGGATTTATTTTTTATTCTATTATATTGGTTTTAAGCAAAGCAATTACTTTAAATGAAATTAAAATGACGATAGAAAAAATAAGAAAATAAAAATGAAAATAAAAATTGACAAAAGTTCTTATAAAGAATAAACTTAAAGATGAAATAATAAAAATTTTGCCGAGGTAGCTCAGTGGTAGAGCACATGGCTGAAAACCATGGTGTCGACAGTCCGATTCTGTCCCTCGGCATAAAATAGTTTTTTAGGAATTAGCTTTTTAGTTTTTAGAAAATTACGAAATGTATTTACTATTTAAAATTTAAAATTCGGGGTGTGGCCTAGTGGATTAGGGCATCTGGTTTGGGACCAGAGGACCGTGGGTTCGAATCCCACCACCCCGACCAATTGAAAATTAATAATTGAGGGACCGTTCATAACAAGTGTGTCTAGCTTTTTTATCTTTTTGTAATTTTCTTAAAATATTTTTGAAAAATATATAATATAAAAGAAATTTTAACAAAAAAGATTGATGAAAAATTAATTTAATTTTTTAAGGGTTGTTTGACTGTAAACATTGAAATTTTAAATTTTACTGTGTTAACACGGTGGTGTAGAAAAAAATAACTATTTTATTTAATTTAATTTTATCTAATTTTATTTTATTTTATTTAATTTTAGCCAATAGTCCATAGACTGTTCTATGGACTAAAAAATATTTTAAAAATAAAATTGATGTTTTTAAATAATGGGATGGGGGGATTGGCATGGTTGGGATGTTCTACAAAAAATATAAAATGTGTTATTATTTATAAATAATTTTATTAAAAATTAATAAATTTATGGGGTAGATGAGAGCCTCTGCTCTCATCTTTTGGTTGGAGCAGAGGCTCCAACCTACCCAAATCTTTTGGTTAGAACATTCCAACCATGGGGAGATTGGGATAAAAACGAAGAGGGGTTTTATCAAAATAGATACCCCCTCTTTTAAGTAATCAAAGCTTGAATTTCTTTCAAATTAAATAATAAAAGCTCAAAATAAAAAAGGTTGTCGTTCCAGCGAACAAACAACCTTTTTAAAAGTATCTATTTTAAATAGATGCTTTTTTTGTCTTGAGAGAATAACACTCTTCTCTCAAGGTAAAAATGCGACAACGTTTTTCCTTTTTCCGGCCACCCTCTTCCTTTTAGCCAAGGATAAAAATTTTTTATTTTTATATCCTCTCCTGTTAGGAGAGTGATAATAATAAAATTTCTTTCATCCTTCTCTTTCATCCCCAGAAGAATGATTCTGGAAATAATCCCTTCTTTAGAAACTTTTTCTAAGCTCCCATTTTTAAAAAAATAGGGGCTATCTTTTTTTAAAGAACTTTTCATTTTTTCCTCCCTCGTCGCATTTTTTGCGACATTTTTTTTATTCTATCTCTCAAAGAAAGATAGTGGATTATTTTGAAATGTTTTTAAATACCAATCATATTTTGGGCGATCACTGCAGAGATAGGTTTCGAACCTGTCTTTACAAAGAAAATAAAATTTTCAAAACAAACCGCTATTTTCCTATTATTTTTTCTTATTTAAGTCCCTTTGGTAAGGAGGATTAAGGGGGTTTCTTCCGAAGTTCAACCTCCGCATTTAAACAATCTTCCAAAATTTATAATTTAAAATTTCTTTACGCCTCTACAAACTGAACTCCCCCGATGTCTATTGGATAGGCTTTAAAACGGAAAGGTTTTTTAATTTTTAAAGAGCAAATAAAAAAACCGGTCAATGAGATCGGTTTTTTTTGATAATAATTTTATTATAAATCAAACAACACTCGATCTCAAAAATCGGTTAAACCAAAATCCAAAAAAGAAATTGTTGTCTAATTTAATTTGCATAACATTTTTATGTTACACTCTTTTAAAAAAATGTCAAATTTTAATTGTGGAAAATATATAATATTTGGAAGCCCGACTTTTGAATATTGTTTTTTAAATTAAAACGGAACAAAGAATAAATAATTCCTTTGATAATAGTGGTTATCTAAAGGCTTATTTGCTCAAAATCTTAGCAAAACTATTTATCATTTTTTTTAATTCCTCTTTTATTAATGGCAAAAGTTGAGAGTTTAAAATTTTTGTTGTCTTATTATTTTTGTCTTGCATAGTTTTTAAAATTAAATTAATAAAAATTAATTATATGTTTTTACTATGCCAACAACAATTTTATGTAGGGTCTCGTTGTTTTTTACTAAATTTCTAAAAAAATAATAAAAAATAATTTAAAAAAATAAAGGTCGAAATTTAATTTAAATTCATCAGGTATGAAATTTCTAAATAGCCTTGATAGAAGAAATTGTTTTTTTTATTTTTTCCAATAAAACAAATATCCAATATTTCCAACTTATAGGTAAGTCCCATGTGCCAATATAATTAATGCGTCTAGCTTGACAAAACTTTTCTTTAAATGAAGTAATGCCAGCCCAAAAATGATTTTTTTCTTTTTCTGGCGCTACGCCCCAAAAATCAAAAATTTCACAATCTTTTTCTTTTGCTTTTAAAATTGCTTTCCAAACAATTAAATAAGTAGGCATTAATGCATGAAAATCATAATCTGAAGCAGCGTATAAATAAATTGCTTTTTTGCCAAAAGTAGTAAGGATTAATCCTGCAATATTTTTTTCTTGATATTGAGCTAAAAAAAGATGAATATCTTCTTTGGAAAAAATTGAAAATAATTTTTTATAATATTCTTTAGAACGAATAGAAATATCTTGTTTTAAAGCTGTTTTTTGCCAAAGTTGATAAAATTCTTCTATATCTTTTCCATTTTTTTCTTCTTTTATTTTTATGCCTTTACGTTCAGCCAAACGAGTATTATATCGAGCTTTTTGATTTAATTCTTGTTTCCAAATTTCTTCTTCGGATTTTTTTAAATCAACAACCATTGTATGTGAAGGTTGATATGAAATTTCTGTTTTTCGAAAATTATATTTTTTTAAAAAATTCGAATCTACTTCTTTTTTAATTATTTCTGGTTCTATTCTAATTAAATCGACTTTTTTTTCTTTGGCTATATTTTTTATTTCTTTTAAAAAATATTCCCAATCATTTTTATTTTTAAAATCTAAAACAGGTCCGCGAGCAATATATAAAATTTTAAATCCCATTGGTAATTTTTTAAATAAACATTGAACAGTGCCAGTTAATTTATTGTCTTTAAAAAATCCAAATCTTTCTACTTGCCAACCAAATTTTTCTTTTAATTCTCCCCATTCCCAACTTTGAAGCACACTAGCATTAGGATGATTTTTAACAAAATTATTATAATATTCTTTATCAGTTATTTTTTTCATAAATAAATTAACAAATTCTTGGAATTAATTTTCCTCTTGGCATTTCAATTGGTCGCAAGGAATTAAATTTTGTTTTTAAAAAAACTTTTTTGCCTTTTTCTACTTTGCCAATTATTTTTGCTTCTGGATTAAATTCTTTTAAAATTTTTAAAACTTTATTTATATTTTTTTGAGAAACAGATGCAATAAATCTGCCTTCTGATGCTAAAGAAAAAATATCTATTCCTAAAAGTTCTGAAACAGCAATTGTTTCTTTTTTATAAGGCAAAGTTTTTTCGTTTAGAATTATTTTTACTTTTGATTTTTCAGCAATTTCAACAATATTTGCTGATAATCCTCCTCTTGTTGGATCTTTACAAGCATTTAAATATTTTCCAACTTTTTCTAAAATTTTATTAATAGGCTGAGCATCGCTTTTAATTTTAGTTTGATAATTAAATCTTTTTGATAAAAGTGCAATAGAATGTTCGCCTAAATCACCAGAAGTAATAATAAAATCACCAGGCAAAGCACCATTATTTTGAATTATTTTTTTCGTAATTCCAACACCAGCTGTTGTAATTTCAATTTTATCAATTTTTCCTTTTTCCATAACTTTTGTATCGCCAGTTACAACTGGAACTCCAGATTCTTTACTTACTTGATTAATAGATTTAATAATTTTTATTAAATTTTTTTGCAAAAAACCTTCTTCAATCACAATACTTAAAGAAATTCCTAATGGTTTTGCACCCATTACTGATAAATCATTAATAGTTCCACTAATAGCAATTTTTCCAATATCACCACCTTGAAAAAAAATTGGATCAACAATAAAAGCATCAGTTGTAAAAACTAATTTTTCTTTTCCTAAATTAAAAACAGCTCCATCATCTTCACAATTTTTCCATTCACCTTTATAACTTAAATTTTTTCTAATTTCTTTTAATAATTCCCAAGACGTAAAACCTCCGGCTCCGTGATCTAATTTTATTGTTAAATTTTCTTTCATAATAATACAAATTACAAATCCATTGGTCCAAGGATGTTTAAATTTAATTATTTTATGCTTAATTTTATTCTTTAAACAAATTTTGTCAAATGGATGATTTTTTGGTTTTTTTATTTTTTATAAGAACTTTGTAAGAAAATTTAAATCTATTTAATTAAAATATAATTTATTTTGTGTTGAATTTTTTAGCTAAATAGTTTATACTTTTATCAGATAAAATATTAAATAGTAATATTTATTAAATTAATTAATTGTTTCAGGGCTTCGTTTTTTTTTATTTTTATTGGTATACCAAAAATAATAATTTTTTTTAATTTTCCTATTTTTTTAAGTAGTTTTAGATTAAAACCAAGATCAAGATCATGTATTGAACAAGTTGGGCTTTGCTCTATTTTTTTTAGTTCATTTATAATTATAACTTTTTTTGGGCCAATAATAGTGTCAATAATAATCAGCTCGTTATTCTCTGGTTTCAAATTTTCATTTGGATCTTGAATAATAAAATTAATTTTTGGAAATATTTTTTTTAATTTTGGCATGAGTTTAATTGGTAAATTATCAAAAGAAAGTAAAGGATTGCCAAAAATGTAAATTTTTTTTAGATTATTCATAAAAAATGAATTGTTTTTCTATTAATATAAAAAATACGAAAGTAATTTTGGCCTTAGGCGCAGAATCGGATGGTAATTTTTCTATTTATCTAAACAATAAAATATATTTTTCTTGTTCTTTCGGTGATCTTTTAGATGAAGAAAAATATCAAAATTTTCAAAAATTTGTTTTAGATTTTTTTAAAAAAAATAAAATAAAACCAGATATTATTTTAACTGATTTGCATCCTTTATATAAGACAACAATTTGGGGTAAAGAATTAAGTCAAAAATTTAAAGCAAAACATATTCAAGTTCAGCATCATATAGCGCATATTTTTTCAACAATTGGAGAAAAAATAATAATTGAAAATTGTAAATTGAAAATTGAAAATTGTATTGGTATTTCCTGCGATGGCACAGGTTATGGATTAGATGGAAAAATTTGGGGCGGAGAGATATTTAAGTTTAAAGTCAAAAGTTTAAAGTTAAAAGTTATTGAACGAGTGGCTCATCTTGAAAATCAAATAATGATTGGTGGGGATTTAGCCGTTAAAGAACCAGCAAGAATGTTAATAGCAATACTTGATAAATTTTCAATGGATTCAATAAGCTTATTACAAGCTTTTAATTTTCAATTTTCAAACAAAAAAGAATTTATTTTTTCTTTTGTTAAAAAATATTATACTCGTAATCAGTTTGAACTTTTATATAATCAATTTAAACAAAATTTTAATTGTCAAGAAACATCTAGTACTGGACGAATTTTAGATGCTGTTTCGGTTTTATTGGAATTTTGTAAAAATGAAAGAAATTACAAACATGAACCAATTGATTTATTAGAGAAAAATTCTTGTGTTCCTTGTGGGATGGGTTCGGGGTTCGGGGCTTGCGTAGAGCCTTGCCAAACCATTCAAGATTCAAAATTTATTTTACAAACTACTTATTTATTTGAATATTTAATTAATAATTTACATCGTGATAAAAAACGACTTGCAACTATTGCTCAACTTTATATTGCGCAAGGTTTATATGAAATAATCAAAAACCTAAAACCTAAAAACTATAATTTAAAAATTATTTTTTTTGCTGGTGGCATGGCTAATAATAAAATAATTTCTTCTTATTTAAAATCAAAGGGAGTTTATATTAATACGAAAATTCCATCCGGAGATGCTGGACTTTCATTTGGTCAAATTGTTTTTTATTTATTTAATTTTTAATAAAGATATGGCAAATTTTAAAAAAGTTCATATTATTGGTATCGGCGGTATTGGAGTGAGCGCTATTGCAAAAATGATGCTTAAATTAGGAAAGACGGTAACTGGGTCAGATGTAAATTCTTCAGAAATAATTCAGGCTTTAAAAAGCAGGGGAGTTTTAATTTATCAAAATCACAAAAAAGAAAATTTGTCATCAGATACGGATTTAGTTATTTATTCTTCGGCTGTGCCAGAAAATAATCCTGAACGAATTCAAGCTCAAATTTTTAATATTCCTCAACTAAGTTATCCAGAATTTTTAGGTGAATTAAGCAAAAAGAAATATACAATTGCAATTTCAGGTACAAATGGTAAAAGCACTACAACTAGTATTTTAGGGTTAATTTTAGAAAAAGCAAATTTTGATCCTTTAGTAATTGTTGGCAGTAAGGTAAATCAATCCACATGGGAAGAAAATTTAAGAATAGGAAAGAGTAATTATTTTGTTGTTGAAGCATGTGAATGGCAGGCAAATATGTTGAATTTGCATCCGCAAATTATTATTTTAACCAATATTCAAGAAGATCATTTAGATTATTACTTGGACATAAATCATATTATAGAAACTTTTCAAAAGTATGTAGAAAAATTACCTGACAATGGAATTTTAATAGCCAATAGCGATGATGAAAATATTCAATTACTTTTAAAAAAAATAAAAAATAAAAATTTTAAAATAATTACTTTTGGTCAAAAACAAGGAGTGGATTTTCAAATAAAAAATATTATTAAAACCTTTGGATTAATAAATTTTACTATTCAAAATAATAAAATTAAAAAAGAATTTACATTGCAAATTCCCGGTTTGTTTAATATTTATAATGCAGTTGGAGCTAGTGTTATGGCTTTTGAATTAAAGGTGCCTTTAAATATTATTAGAGATGTTGTTGCAAATTTTAAAGGGATTTGGAGAAGGTTTGAAAAACAGGGAGAAAAAAATGGAGCAATTATTATTTCTGATTATGCTCATACGCCGATTGCTATTCGAGGCACAATTCAAGCAGCAAAGGATTTTTATCCAAATCGCAGAATTGTGGTTGCGTTTCAACCTCATCATAGAGATCGGACTAGAAAATTATTTAATGAATTTATAGAATCTTTTGATCAAGTTGATCTTTTAATTTTGCCTGAAATTTTTGATGTACAAGGCAGGGAAGACAAAAAAGATAAAGATATTAGTTCAAAAGATTTAATTAAAGAAATAAAAAAAAGACATAATTTTAAAAATAAATTAGTCTTATATGCTAAGGATTTAGAAGAAACTAAAAAATTAATTTTAAAAAATTTAAAATCAAATGATTTGATTCTTCTTATTGGCGCAGGAGATATTTATAAAATTAAATTATAAAAAAACTTTTAGAAATTAGTTTTTTAGCTTTTTAGAAAATAAAATTATTTTTTGTATTATCCAAACAACGCAAAAGGCCATAATAATTCCACCAAAAATATCTAAAGGATAATGAAGACCACAAAAAATTCTGGCAAAAGCGACAAAAAAAGCGCAAACAAGAGCAATGGTGCCTATTTTTTTATTTAATAAAAAAATACTAAATCCCAAGGCAAAAGAAATAGTCGTATGGTCGGAAGGAAAAGATTTATCCGAAGCGTGTTGAACCAATTGAACGATGTCATGATGACTAATAAATGGTCTTTGTCTAAAATGAATCAAAGAAATTAATTGATTTAAAAACCAAGCCAATGCAGTTGAACCTAAGGCTAAAATAATTAATTGAATTTTTTTTGTTTTTTCTTTTAAAAAGAAAAATAAAAAAACAAGTATTAAAAATAATCCAAAAATTAAATATTCGGCGCAAAATATCATAAAATAATCTAGCCAAATATTTTTGTTAGCCCAATTATTAATAATTTGGAATAAAGGAAAATCCATAAAAATAAATAAATTAATAAATCTTATTTATTTTTAAATTAAAAATTAATAAATGTAAATGTTTTTGAGTCTTGTGGATAAAAATTTATAAATTAAATTGACATATTTTTAAGAGTATATATAATGAGTAAACTGAAATTATTTTTTTTGAGCAATGTGGTTAAAATAAGTTTTTGGTTTTTTTAATAATTAAAAAACCGTTGATTAAGACGGTTTTTAAATTATTTATTAAAGCTCTTTGACAATAAATCCAGCTTTTTCAATGGAGTTTTTTAATTCTATTGAAAGATTTTTTATTATTATTTTACAATAAAATTGTAGAATATTTTAAAATAGGCTGGAAAAATAGTTTAAAATTCTAGTTAGAGTCAAAATATATATTTAATTAAGGTATATAGTGGATGTCTTGACATTAGAAGCCGAGGAAGGACGTAGTAGCCTGCGATAAGCTTCGGGGAGCTGGCAAACAAGCTTTGATCCGGAGATTTCCGAATGGGGAAACCCAATATTGCAAAACAATATTACCTGCCCAAATTTTTGCACTTTATATGGAGTGTAAAAATTTGGGCGGGGGGAAACCCGCTGAACTGAAACATCTTAGTAAGCGGAGGAAAAGAAAACAAATGTGATTCCCTAAGTAGTGGCGAACGAAAAGGGAAAAGTCTAAACTTTCTTAATGTTAAAGGCCATAAACCGTTGTTAAGAAAGGGTTATAAGAAAATTATGTTTAACGTTATGGCGTTGAGATAAGGTTAATAATTTTTCTAGCTGAGTGGTCTGGAAAGTCCAACCAAAGAAGGTGATAGTCCTGTAGGCGAAAGAAATTTTATTCTTTATGATAATTTTCTTGAGTATCACGGAACACGTGAAATTCTGTGAGAAGTTAGCGCGACTATGCGTTAAGACTAAATACTTCTAATGATCGATAGCGAACAAGTACCGTGAGGGAAAGATTAAAAGCATCCCGGTAAGGGAGATGAAATAGTATCTGAAACTATATACTTACAAAGAGTTGGAGCTTCGTGTCTCACTAATGTTCGACACGGAATTTTCAATTTTCAATTTTTAATTTTCTCCGCCAGCTGGCGGATTCAATTTTTAATTTTTAATACTTAACTAATTTAGTTTAAGTGTTTAAAAATTAGAAATTGTGATTTGTTTAGAAATTAGAAATTAGAAATTAGAAATTTCTCGTGGCGAGTGATAGCGAGACACGGGGTGACAGCGTGCCTATTGAAGAATGAGCCAACGAGTGTTCAATGCTTTTTTGTTTAAGTCATTTTATGACGAAGGCAAAGTGAAAGCGAGCCTGAATAGGGCGAATCTCATGTTTACATGAGAAGAAAGGCGTTGAATGACCCGAAACCAGGTGATCTATCCATGGTCAGGATGAAGCGTTTGTAAAAAAACGTGGAGGTCCGAACCCACTAGCCGTGCAACACTAGGGGATGAATTGTGGATAGCGGAGAAATTCTAATCGAACCTGGAAATAGCTGGTTCTCCTCGAAATAGTTTTAGGACTAGCCTTGTATAGAAGACTTAGGGGTAGAGCACTGAATGAGATGAGGGGGTTTACCCTACTCATTTCAACCAAACTCCGAATACTAAGTTGAATTGTACAAGAGTCAGACTATGGGGTCTAAGCTCCATTAGTCAAAAGGGAAACAGCCCAGATTCCAATCTAAGGTCTCTAAATTTTCCTAATTTATTTAGGATCCTTTATATTTTTAATATAAAGGAAGGTTAAGTGTAAAAAGTGGTGAATTAACTTAAACAATTAGGAGGTTGGCTTAGAAGCAGCCATCCTTTAAAGAAAGCGTAATAGCTCACTAATTTAGTTGATTTGCGCTGAAAATTTATCGAGGCTTAAACCTAATACCGAAGATGGAAAATTTTATGCTTTGCATAAGATTGGTAGAGGAGCTTTCTATAAGCACTGAAGTTTTTTCGTAAGGAAAGATGGAGTTTATAGAAGTGAGAATGTTGGCATAAGTAACAAAAACTCTGAAGAGAATTCAGAGCACCGAAAACCCAAGGTTTCCTAGGCAATGGCAATCATCCTAGGGTTAGTCGATCCTAAGGCAAGCCTCAATTTAGGTTGAGGGTAGTCGATGGAAGAATAGGTTAATATTCCTATACTTTATTATTTTTCTCAAGAATTGACATATTTTCAAGCTTTATGCGCGCTTTGGATATGCGCGTTCCTCAATTTTCAAAGTTGGGGAGGAAACGAAGCCTTCAAGCAGAGTGAACTTAAGGGGAGAGGGTATCAAGAAAAGATTCAAGAGGTTAAGGATAATAAATCCGTACCAAAACCAACACAGGTGGGTAAGGCGAGAAGCCTAAGGTGGACGAGAGAACCTTCGTTTAGGAACTCGGCAAAACAACGTGCGTAACTTCGGGATAAGCACTTCCCAATTAATTTTGGGACTCAGTAAAAGATTCCAAGTGACTGTTTATCAAAAACTTAGGTCCCTGCTAACTCGCAAGAGGAGATATAGGGGCTGATGCCTGGCCAGTGTCAGAACGTTAAAAGGATTTGTCAACTTCGATGTCATGTCGGAGAGTAGCAGAGAATTGAAGCGCTGATGAACGCCGGCGATAACTATAATCGTCCTATGGTAGCGAAATTCCTTGTCGTGTGAGTTACGACCCGCACGAATGGCATAACAACTTGGAAACTCTCTCAACGAAGGACTCGGTGAAATTGCAATGTGAGTAAAGATGCTCACTAGTCACAGCTAGACGAAAAGACCCCATGAAGCTTTACTACAACTTGATATTGGATTGAGGTTAAATATGTTCAGAATAGGTGGGAGATCGTGTTCTGCTGACGCAGAACACTAAATTCAAAATTAAAAATTAAAAATTAAAAGTTTTGGTATAAATTTTTTAAGAAAAAAATTTATGATTTTAAAAATAAAAATCATTTCGCTTTGCGAAATACCTTAATTTTGAACTTTACATTTTAAACTTTGAATTTAGACCGCGTCAGCAGGACGCGGTCAACAGTGAGATACCACCCTTGTTTAGTTTTAATTCTAATCTGTTATTTAACTAACGGAAACAGTATCTGGTGGGTAGTTTAACTGGGGCGGTTGCCTCCCAAAAAGTAACGGAGGCGTTTACAAAGGTTGGCTAGATCCGGATAGAAATCGGATTGATTGTGTAAAGGCATAAGCCAGCTTTACTGAAAGACCTACAAGTCAATCAGTCTCGAAAGAGGAACTTAGTGATCCGACCATCCTATATAGGAAGGTGGAAGCTCAACGGATAAAAGCTACTCTGGGGATAACAGGCTTATCAGGCCCAAGAGTTCATATCGACGGCCTGGTTTGGCACCTCGATGTCGGCTCATCGCATCCTGGGGGTGAAGAAGCTCCCAAGGGTTTGGCTGTTCGCCAATTAAAGCGGTACGCGAGCTGGGTTCAGAACGTCGCGAGACAGTTCGGTCTCCTATCTGCTGTGAACGTCGAAATTTGAGAAAACTCTTCCCTAGTATGAGAAGACCGGGAAGAACGAACCTCTAGTGGTCCAGTTGTCCACCAAGGGCATTGCTGGGTAGCTACGTTCGGCAGGGATAAACGCTGAAAGCATATAAGCGTGAAGCCTTTTTCAAGATTAAATTTCTTTTAGATCGGTCAGAGACTATGACCTTGATAGGCTCTAGGTGTAAGTCCAGTAATGGATTGAGCCGAGGAGTACTAATAGATCGAATATTTATATATTTTGGTTCTAATTAGGATTTTAAAAATAGTAATTAGTAACAAGTATAATTCCGCGAAGCGGAATAATAAATTATCAGTTACTTGTTATTTTTTTCTTGGTGATTTTAGCGAGAGGGCAACACTTGATCCCATCCCGAACTCAATAGTTAAGCCTCTCAGCGCCGATGATACTATGATTTATTATGGGAAAGTAGGACATTGCCAAGAATTATTTTTATAAATCCCTAACTTCTCTGATGTCCATCGGAGAGGCTTTTAAAAAGTTTCTTTTTCTTTAAGTCCCCCTGACAAGGGAGATAAAAGGGGTTTTTCTTTTAAAGTTTTTAATTTTTATAAAAATATGGCGAAAAGAAATCATGCTATTGGGAGAAAGCAAAAATCACATTCTCACAAAACCGCAAAAAGACTTGAAGTTAAGCGAATTATGCTTGAAAATAAAAAAAGTAAAAAAAAGTCTAAATAAAAGTCATACAACCTATCGTTATCTAACAAATTATTTTTTATTGTATTGGAAAGTGTATTTTTTTGAAGTTTAACTTTCCTAAATTGAATTTATCTTTTAATTTTATTATTCGTTATTATTTTTACTATTTCATTTTTAACTTTTAACTTTTCACTTTAAACTTTGAACTTTTTTTATGCCAAGAGTTAAACGAGGTGTAGGCCATACAAAACACAGAAAAAATATTTTAAAACAGACAAAAGGATATAAATGGGGCCGAAAAAATTTAATAAAATTAGCAAAAACTGCCATTAATAAGGCAGGAGTTTATGCTTATCGAGATAGAAGAGTGAAAAAACGAACTTTTCGTGGATTATGGCAAATTCGCATTGGTATTGCCACAAAAAAACTTGGCTTGTCTTATAGCAAATTCATTGATTTTCTTAAAAAAAATAAAGTTGAGTTAGATCGTAAAATTCTTTCTGATTTATCTCAAAATCATTTTGAAATTTTTACCAAAATTGTTGAAAAAGTTACAAAGAAATAAAAAAGATTATTAAATAATAAAATTTAATTTCAATTTAATTTAAAATGTTCAAAATTTTTATTTAGGGCATTTTATTAGATAAAAATTTAAAGGTCGAATCTTTATCTATAAAATTTATTTTTATTTATTAAAATTTTAATTATGACTAAAAAAACATATATTATAATCGGTATTGTAGTAGTATTAATACTACTAATTGTCGGAGTTTATTTTTCTAAATCTAAAAAAACAGTAGCAGAAAATCCAGTTATTGATATTAATACTGAAATTCCAGCTCTTTTTCCAACTCCCTGAAAATCCTGATGCTCCAGCTCCAGTTCCAACTCCTACTGAAAATCCTGATGCTCCAGCTCCAGTTCCAACTCCTACTGAAAATCCTGATGCTCCAGTTCCAGCACCTGAAGTTCCAGTTATTGCTCCTACTGAAGCTCCAGTTCCAGTACCAACTCCCGAAGCTAACAGATAAATAATCAAGCAATTGAAATATAAATGAAATATAATCAAGCACCTTCAACTGAAGGTGCTTGGTGAGTTAATAAGAAGGGGTAGTGTTTTTATATTTAATTTCTAAAAGCTAAAAGTTAGTTTTTATGACAATTAATGATCTTTTTAATACAATTAAAAAAAATGATTTAAGGGTAGATTTTGATTTAATGCAATTAGTTTATGAATTTGCTGAAAAAGCGCATCAAGGACAAAAACGAGTTTCTGGCGAGGATTATATTCAGCATTCTTTAGAAACAGCTAATCTTTTAGCTAAGTTTAAACTTGATGAAGTAACAATTATTGCTGGACTTCTTCATGATGTTCCAGAAGAAACAAAAATTTCTTTAAAAGAAATTGAAAAAGAATTTGGTAAAGAAGTAGCTGGTCTTGTTGAAGGAATTACTAAATTAGGGAAAATTAAATATCGAGGCATGGAGCGTTATGTGGAAAATTTAAGGAAAATGTTTATTGCTATGGCTAAAGATATAAGAGTTATTTTTATTAAATTTGCCGATCGTATTCATAATCTTAAAACACTTTCTGCGTTACCAAAAGAAAAACAAAAACGTATTGCTTTAGAATCTTTAGAAATTTATGCTCCAATTGCCAATCGTCTAGGAATGAAAGATTTAAAAGGACGATTTGAAGATTTGGCTTTTCCTTATGTTTTTCCTGAAGAATATAAAGAAACGAAAAAAATATTTGATCAAAAAATTAAAGTTCGCGGTCCTTATATTGAAAAATTTATAAAAGAAATTGAAAAAAAATTAATTTTTGCTGATTTTAAAGATTTAAAAATATGTGGTAGAATAAAGTATTTGTATAGTTTTTATTTAAAATTAAATCATCAAAAAATTAATAATAATCCAGATAAGATTTATGATCTTATTGCTATTAGAATTATTGTCCCTGAAAAAATAAGTGACTGTTATTCTATTTTAGGATTAATTCATAAAGATTGGAAACCATTACCTAATAGAATTAAAGATTATATTGCTGTGCCCAAACATAATGGATACCAATCTTTACATACTGTGGTTTTTGGACCAGAAAATAAAATTATTGAAATTCAAATTAGAACTCAAAAAATGCATAAAGAAGCAGAGTATGGGATTACTGCTAATTGGATTTATGCGGAAAAAGGGAAACCAAAACAAGGAGCTCAAATAGATAAAAAACGAATGCTTTGGCTTAAATATTTATTGGAATGGCAAAAAGAAACTAAAGTTGAACAACCAGAAGAATTTTTAAATAAATTAAAAATAAATTTTTTTAAAGATCGAATTTTTGTTTTTACACCCAAAGGAGATGTGATTGATTTACCTGAACAAGCCACGGCAATAGATTTTGCTTATCATGTACATACAGATATTGGCAATAGTTGTACCAGTGTTTTAATCAATGAACATATTAGTTCTTTAAATACACTTTTAAAAAATGGCGATGTTGTTAAAATCATTACTAGTAAAAGCAGAAAAAAACCTAGTTTAGATTGGCTTAAATTTGCAAAAACTCATCAAGCTCGATCTAAAATAAAAGCCTATTTAAAAATTTGACAGTTGGTTTTAAATTATGCTAAAATTTTAAAAACTTGAATTTAATTTTTAAAAAATTTTATGGAACAAAAACAAGAAAAAACAGAACAAGAATTAGAGGAAGAATTAGAAAAATATAAAAAACAAGCTGAGGAATATTTGGCTGGATGGCAAAGGGCCAAGGCCGATTTTATTAATTTTAAAAGACAAAATGAAAACGAAAAAGAAAACTGGGCAAAATTTTCTAATTTAAATTTAATCTTGCAATTATTGCCTGTTTTAGATAATTTACAATCAGCTAATAATCAACAGCCTAAAATTGATAATGAACAAACCAAAAAATGGATAGAAGGAATTTGTCATATTCAAAGGCAATTTGAAGATGTTTTAAAAGATTTGGGATTGGAAAAAATAAAAACAATCAAAGAAAAGTTTGATCCGGAAATTCATGAAAGTGTTGGTAAAGAGGAAACGCAAAAAATAGAAAGTCAGATAATTAAAAAAGAAATGCAAACTGGATATAAAATGTATGGTAAAATAATTAGAGTGGCAAAGGTGATTATTGGGGAATGAAATAAAGTAACGAGTAATATGAAAAATAAAATTCAAAATAAATTTATTTAATTATTAGATTTCATAGCTATGAAATTTATTGATTTATTCGCGGGCATTGGCGGTATAAAAATAGCATTTGAAAATACGGGTTTTCAATGTGTTTTTTCTAATGATTTTGACAATAATTGTAAAATAACTTTTGATTTTAATTTTTCAGAATTATTTGAATTTAATAAACAAATGGTATTTGGAGATATTTCAAAAATTTCAACGGATAAAATACCCAACTTTGATGTGTTAACTGGCGGTTTTCCATGTCAGCCATTTTCAATCGCTGGATATAGACAAGGATTTAACGATAAAAAAGGAAGAGGAAATGTGTTTTTTGATATTATAAGGATTTTAAAAGAGTTTTTGAGTTTGATATAAAAACTAATTCTTAAGTAAAAGATGAACCGGGTATTATTCGCATAAAAGAAAAAGAGCTACATTGAAAATAATATATTTGGAAAATTTCATTTAGAAAAAAATAAATTTTATACATTTAATTTGGTTACATTAGGAAGAGACCCTAAACTAAAAAGAAATAATTTATTTATATCTAAAAAAAGAATATATCAATTAGTTGAGGATGATAAAATCAGAAATCCTGAAGAAATTGTTAAAGAAATAATAAAGAACATATAGCATTTTAAAAGTTGCAAAACGGTTTAAAATTTATTTTTATTTTATTTTAATTTTTTATTTATTTTATTACTAGTTACTTGTTACGAGTTACTAGATTTAATTTTATGTCAAAAATACTTGGTATTGATCTTGGTACAACAAATTCATGCATGGCAATTATGGAAGGCGGGGAGCCTAAGGTTTTAGAAAACAAAGAAGGAGCGCGAACAACCCCTTCAATGGTGGCTATTTCTAAAAGCAATGAACGTTTAGTGGGATTATTGGCTAAACGTCAAGCAGTGACCAATTCAGAAAATACGCTTTTTTCTATTAAACGTTTGATTGGTCGAGGATTTAATGATGAAGAAGTACAAAAAGATTTAAAAGTTTTTCCATTTAATATTGTTAAAGCTGGAGAAGGAGTAAAAGTGCTTATGGGAGGAAAAGAACATACTCCCCAAGAAATTTCAGCGATGATTTTACAAAAATTAAAAGCTGATGCCGAAGAAAAAACAGGAGAAAAAATTACCGAAGCCATCATTACTGTGCCAGCTTATTTTAATGACAGCCAAAGACAAGCAACAAAAGATGCTGGGAAAATCGCCGGACTTGAAGTAAAAAGAATAATTAATGAACCAACAGCGGCTGCTTTGGCTTATGGTTTTGACAAGAAAAAAGGACAACAAATTGCTGTTTATGATTTAGGCGGAGGAACTTTTGATGTTTCTATTTTGGATATTGGAGAAGATGTTGTTGAAGTAAAAGCAACAAATGGCGATACACATTTAGGCGGTGATGATTTTGATCAAAAAATTATTCATTGGATTATTGAAGAATTTAAAAAAGATCAGGGCATTGATTTATTGAAAGATCAAATGGCTTTACAACGTTTAAAAGAAGCGGCTGAAAAAGCCAAGATTGAACTTTCTACTGCAATAGAAACAGAAATTAATCAACCATTTATTACAACTGATATAAATGGACCAAAGCATTTGGTTTTAAAATTAACTCGAGCAAAATTAGAAGAAATTGTTGGAGATTTAGTTGAAAAAACTTTAGAGCCTTGCAAAAAAGCTTTAAAGGATGCTGGATTAAAACCTGAAAATATTGAAGAAATTGTGATGGTGGGCGGACAAACCAGAATGCCTTTGGTTGTTCAAATAGTAGAAAAGTTTTTTGGCAAAAAGCCACATTTGGGAGTTAATCCAGATGAAGTAGTTGCAATTGGCGCGGCTATTCAAGCGGGAATTTTACAGGGCGAAGTAAAAGACGTTTTACTTTTAGATGTTATTCCTCTTTCTTTGGGAATTGAAACATTGGGTAATATTTCCACAAAATTGATTGAAAAAAATACCACTATTCCAACTGCAAAATCACAGGTTTTTTCAACGGCTGTTGATAATCAACCCAGCGTGGAAATTCATATTTTACAAGGAGAACGTGAAATGGCCATGGATAATAAATCTTTGGGTAGATTTATTCTTGATGGTTTACCACCAGCGCCTCGTGGGATTCCTCAAGTAGAGGTAACTTTTGATATTGATGTAAATGGAATTTTGAGCGTTAAAGCCAAGGATAAAGCGACAGGAAAAGAACAAAAAATTACCATTACCGCTTCCAGCGGACTTTCTAAAGAAGAAATTGAAAAAATGAAAAAAGACGCTGAATTGCATGCTGACGAAGACAAGAAAAAACGAGAATTGGTTGAAATAAAAAATACAGCTGAGACTTTAATTTATTCCACAGAAAAAGTTATTAAAGAGGCAGGAGATAAAGTTCCAGAAGCTGATAAAAAAGAAGTGGAAGAAAAAATAGTAGTTTTGAAAGAAGTGAAAGACAAAGATGATTTAGAAACAATAAAAAAAGCGTTAGAAGAATTAAATCAATCAGCTCAAAAAATTGGTCAAGCAATGTATAAACAAGAACCAACTGCTGAGCAACAACAATCAACTGAAAATAATGATCAACCAGCTGATGAGAAAAAAGAAGAAAAAGCAGAGTATGAAGAAGTAAAGGATGAAGAAAAAAGTTAAGAAAATTTTGAATTATAAATTATGTTTCAAAATGTACGGGGTTCAACCCCGTCAAATAAGTTACATTTTATTATGGATTATTATAAAACTCTCGAGGTTTCTAAAAGTGCTTCTTCAGAAGAAATAAAAAAAGCCTTTCGGAAAAAAGCTCATCAATGCCATCCTGATAAACCGGGCGGAGATGAAAAAAAATTTAAAGAAATTAATGAAGCCTATCAAATACTTTCTAATCCTCAAAAAAGAAATCAATATGATCAATATGGTAGCACTTTTGAACAAGCTCAGTCACAAGGTAATAGTGGATTTCATGGATTTAGTGGTTCTTCTGATTTTAGAGAAGCTTTTCGTGGTGGAAGCAATGGAGTAGAATTTAATTTTGAAGATTTGGGAGATATTTTTGGAGATTTTTTTGGTAATGCTAAAAAACAAACAGCTCGAAAAACTCAGGGAGATGATATTGAATTAGAAATGTCTTTAAAATTTGAAGAAGCGGTTTTTGGTATAAAAAAACAAATAGAAATAAACAAGCTTATTATTTGCCCTCATTGTCACGGAAATGCAACCAAACCAGGAACAAGAATTGTTATTTGTCCCACTTGTAATGGAGCGGGTCAAGTTCAACAAGTTCAATCAACTATTTTTGGTCAATTTAGAACTGTTGGTGTTTGTCCTGATTGTCAGGGAGAAGGTAAAAAGGCATTAGAAAAATGTAATGAATGCAATGGTCAAGGTCGGGTTAGAAAAGCGGAAAAAATTGAAATAGAAATTCCAGCAGGAATTGATCACGGACAAACATTAAAACTTTCTAATCAGGGCAATGCAGGAATAAAAGGAGGTAGAGCCGGAAATTTATTCGTTACCGTCAATGTTCAACCGCATTCTAGATTTAAAAGAAAAGGTAATGACATTTTAAATAAAACAATAATTAATTTTTCTCAAGCTGTTTTTGGAGATAAAATCGAAGTAGAAACGTTGGAGGGAAAAGTTAGATTAAAAATTCCTAGTGGCACTATTAGCGGAAAAATTTTTAGACTAAAAGATAAAGGCGTTCCTTATCTTCATTCGCGAGGTAAAGGTGATCAATTAGTGGAAGTAGTAATTAATGTTCCTCAAAAATTAAGTAAAGAACAAAAAAAGTTATTAGAAGAATTTAAAAAACAGGGAATTTAAAAAATTATAAATTATAAATTATTTTAAATAATCTTCTATGATTTAAAATTTATAATTCAAAATTCAAAATTTATTTTATTTTTATTTTATTTTTTTATGGAATATCCTTTAGAAAAAACAAGAAATATTGGCATTATTGCTCATATTGATGCCGGTAAAACAACAGTATCCGAACGAATTTTATATTACACAGGTAAAAAGCACAAAATTGGTGAAGTTCATGAAGGTGCAGCTGAAATGGACTGGATGGAACAAGAAAAAGAGCGAGGCATTACAATTACTTCTGCGGCAACAACTTGTTTTTGGAAGGATTGCAAAATTAATATTATTGATACCCCAGGGCATGTAGATTTTACCGTAGAAGTGGAAAGAAGTCTTCGAGTGCTTGATGGCGGGGTTGTTGTTTTTGATGGAGTAGCTGGAGTAGAGCCTCAGTCTGAAACGGTTTGGCATCAAGCTGATAAATATCATGTGCCTCGTCTTGCTTTTATTAATAAAATGGATCGAATGGGCGCTGATTTTTATTCAGATTTAGAATCAATTCATGAAAGATTAAATCCTAATGCTTTTCCAATTCAATTGCCTATTGGCGCGGAAGAAAATTTTAAAGGAGTAGTAGATTTGTTGAAACAAAAAGCCATTATTTTTACAGATACAATGGGCAAAGAAACTGAAGAGCAAGAAATTCCAGAAGAAATGAAAGAAAAAGTAAAAGAATTTCGTAATAAATTAATTGAAGCGATTGTTGAAAATGATGATAACTTAATGAATCAATTTTTAGAAGGAAAAGAAATTTCAATTAAAGATTTAAAAAAAGTTTTAAGAAAAGCGGTAATTGCAAATAAAATAATTCCTATTCTTTGTGGCTCGGCTTTAAAAAACAAAGGTGTGCAACTTTTATTAGATGCGGTTATTGATTATTTACCTTCACCAGTAGAGTTACCTTCTATTGAAGGTAAAAATTTGAAAACAGGAGAAAAGGAAATGAGAAAAGTTGACGAAAAAGAGCCTTTGTCTGCTTTAGCTTTTAAAATTGCGACAGATCCATTTATTGGAACACTTTGTTTTGTTAGGGTTTATTCTGGAACAATTAAGGCTGGTTCTTATGTTTTTAATGCAAGCAAAGGCGAAAGAGAAAGAATTGGGAGAATTGTTCGAATGCACGCTAATCATCGGGAAGAAATTTCAGAGGTTTCCGCAGGAGATATTGCCGCGGTTGTAGGATTAAAGGAAACAACAACTGGAAATACCCTATGTGATATGGATCATCCTATTATTTTAGAATCAATTGTTTTTCCAGAACCAGTTATTTCTATTGCTATTGAACCAAAAACAAAACCAGATCAAGAAAAAATGGGAATGGCTTTGGCAAAATTATCTGCAGAAGATCCAACTTTTAGAATTAAAACTGATGAAGAAACAAAACAAACAATTATTTCTGGAATGGGAGAATTGCATTTAGAAATTATTGTTGATCGAATGAAAAGGGAATTTAATGTTGAAGCTAATGTAGGGGCTCCTCAAGTAGCATACAAAGAAACTATTTTAAGAGAGGCGATTGGAGAAGGAAAATATATTCATCAATCTGGCGGACGCGGTCAATATGGACATTGTTGGTTAAAAATTGAACCTTTGGAAAGAGGTAAAGGATTTGAATTTATTGATGGAGTTAAAGGGGGAGTTATTCCTAAAGAATATATTCCAGCAATTAAAAAAGGGGCAAAAGAATGTACAGAAAATGGAATTTTAGCTGGTTATCCATTAGTTGATTTACAAGTAACGGTTTATGATGGTTCTTTTCATGAAGTTGATTCTTCAGAAATAGCCTTTAAAATAGCGGCTAATCGTGGTTTGCAAATTGCTGCTAAACAAGCTGGATTAATTCTTTTGGAACCAATTATGAAATTAGAAGTAATTGCTCCAGAAGATTTTATAGGAGAAGTTATTGGTGATTTAAGCTCTAAACGAGGTCAAATTTTACAAATGAATGATCGAAGAAATATGAAAATTATTGATGCAGAAGTTCCTTTGTCAAATATGTTTGGTTATGTAACAAATTTACGTTCTATTACCCAAGGTCGTGCGAGTTATACAATGGAATTTTCTCATTATGCTCCAGTTCCTCAAAATGTGACAGAAGAAATTGTTGGGAAAAGAGCAGAAGCAAAATAATTTTTTTATTCAATTCTATAAATAAAATTTGTTTAATTTAAAATTTGACAATTTGAATAAAATGCGCTATTTTAAATTCAAAAAAGATTTTGTTAATGAAAGTCTTTTGGTTTGGGAAATTAAGAAAACAGGAAAAATTATAATGAATTATTTGAAATAGTTTATGAAATTTTAGAAAAATAAATTTGGAACCGTTTTTATGAAATTTAAGTTGAATCTCTTTAAATTAAATTACTTTAAATTTTTTTATATTTTTTCCTTAATATAAAAATATGGAAATTAATGAAAAAAAATTAAAAACAATATTAACAGAACAACGTGAAGAATTTCAATGTCATTTAGATATTGTAATAAAAAAACAAAGCGATGAATTAAAAAAACAAGGCAGTGAATTTAGAGCTGAAGTGCAAGAACAAGGCAAAAAATTTAGAGCTGAAGTGCAAAAACAAGGTAGTGAATTTAGAGCTGAAGTGCAAGAACAAGGCAAAAAATTTAGAGCTGAAGTGCAAAAACAAGGTAAGGAATTTAGAGCTGAAGTGCAAGAACAAGGCAAAAAATTTAGAGCTGAAGTGCAAGAACAAGGCAGTGAATTTAGAGCGGAAGTAAAAGAACAACGTAAAGAATATCAACATTATTTAGGCGCTTTAAATGAGAGTTTTGAATCTAAAATACAAGCGCTTGCTGAAGCAGTAGTGGCTAATACTGAAAAATTAGAAGAGCATGATCAAAGGTTTGATAAAATAGATGAAACGCTTGATTCTATTAAAATAAATGTTGGGGTTATTAAACTTAAACAGAAAACTGATAGTGATAAAGTTGTTGTTTTAGAAAAGAAAGTAGTTTTACTTGAGAAAAAATTTCAAGGAGCATTAAATTTTTAAAAATTTTTTTTAATGTTCAACAATTTATAATTTAAAATTTATAATTTAAAGCTTGTGTGGAGCCTTGTCGAATTTATTTATAATTTCTTAACTTTTATGGAAAAAAATAATAAAATTAAATTATCATTAAATAAAATATTAGAAAAAGAAAAACATTATCTTGCTGTTATACTCGAGGATATTAAACATGATTTTAAAGCATTTGGAGAAGTTTTAGGTGATGTAAAAGAAAAGGGCGATGCCACATTTGAAGAAGTGGGCGTAATAAAAGAAAAAATAACAATGCTTGAAATTTCTCAGCAGAATATTAGACATGATTTTAAAGCATTTGGAGAAGTTTTAGGTGATGTAAAAGAAAAGGGCGACGCCACATTTAAAGAAGTGGGCGTAATAAAAGAAAAAATAACAATGCTTGAAATTTCCCAAAGAGAAACCAATAAAAGGTTAGATAATATTGATGATAAATTAGATAAAATGGATAATAGATTAGATAAAATTGAGAAAGAAACAGTAGAATTAAAAGAAGAAATAAAAGAATTAAGAATGTTGTTTGTTAAAAAAGTGGATATTGAACGATTAGAAAAGTGTGAATTGCGAATAAATCAATTAGAAAAAATAATTTTTGAATTACAAAAAGGGATAAAAAATAATATGTCATTTGTTTAACAAAAAAATCTTGTAAACACGAATAACATTTGTTCAAAAAAAATAAATGTAAAGGCGGACACAATGCGCGCCTATATAAAATTGGACAATTTGAATAAAATGTGTATAATATAAAAATATTATGACCACAAAAACTATAACAATTCAAAAACAAGGAACAATCACTTTGCCAAAAGAATGGTT
>PGYQ01000008.1 GCA_002839745.1 Candidatus Kuenenbacteria bacterium HGW-Kuenenbacteria-1 | reverse complement strand
AATTTCTTTATTAGCTTCAATTTTAATATTAGAAAAATTCTGTTTTATTAAAATGGCTTGATATGGTATTTTTTTTTCAGCCGCAAAACAAAAAATAGGACATAAAAAAATAACCATTAAAAAGAAAATAAAGAATATTTTTTGTTTAATTAAATATTTCATAAAAGAAAAAAAGAAAAAAAATTAGCTTTTTATTATTATACCATATTTTTAAATTAAATGTTATAATATAAAAGAAATTTAAATATAACATTGTCGGAAGTTGAACTCCCGACAGTTAATTTTAATTTTTATTATGAATATGGATAACAATTCTATTACAATATCTAATCTTACAAAAAAATTTTCTTTTTCTCAAAAAAGATCGTCTTCAAATTGGTTGAAAAATTTATTTTCTCCTGAAAAAAAAGAAATTATTGCTGTTGATAATATTTCTTTTTCTGTTAAAAATGGAGAAAGAGTAGCTTTTATTGGACCAAATGGGGCTGGAAAATCTACAACAATCAAAATGCTTACAGGAATACTTTTTCCAACTTCTGGAAAAATAAATATACTTGGTTTTGATCCTACAAAAGATAGAAAAAAACTTGCTTATCAAATTGGCACGGTTTTTGGGCAAAGATCACAACTTTTACCAAATCTCCCACTCACAGATTCTTTTGAATTTTTTGGAGTGATGTATGATATTCCTGAAAAAGAAATTAAAAAAAGAATTGAAGAACTTGTGGAACTTTTTGATTTAAAAGAATTTATCAATCAACCAGTGCGAAAACTTTCGCTTGGTCAAAGAATGCGAGCAGAAGTTGCTTGTTCATTAATTCACAAACCAAAAATTATTTTGCTTGATGAACCAACAATTGGACTTGATGTTGTTGCGAAAAAATCGCTTCGTGATTTATTATTAAAAATAAATAAAGAGGAAAACACAACAATTTTTTTAACTTCACATGATGTTGGAGATATTGAATTTTTATGTGAAAGAACAATTGTAATAAATCACGGAATTATGATTAAGGATATTCCAACAAGCGAATTATCAAAAACTTTTATAAGCGAAAAATATATTGATTTAATCGCAAATAATATCTTTGAAAATTTTCCAGAACTTCCTGATGGAATTATTTATTCTAAAAAAAATAAAGACAAAATTACTGTTATTGTTGATATAAAAAAAATAAGCATTAAAGATTCTATAAAAAAATTACTTGATTTATTTGATATTGAAGACATTGATGTTTATAGTGCAGATTTAGAAACAGTAATCAGACACATTTATGAAAAAGCTTTATAAAAAAATTTATAAAAAAATTAGACTACCAATTAAAATTTTAAAAACACTTTTTAAAAATAGTATCCACTATCAAGATAAATTTATTGCTGATACTTTTTTAATTTTTTCGCGATGCGGAATATTATTAGCATTATATTGGTATGTTTTTAACATAAAAGGTGGAGTTATAAATAATACAACTTTTCTTTTTGCTTCTTGGAGTATTTTTTTCTATTTTGCATTTATGTTATTACATTTGCGCGGAATATCCAGAATGATTATGCAAGATGTTCAAACAGGAAATATTGAAATATTATTTAGCAAACCAATATCTTATCTTTCATATAGAATGTGGTGGCAAATCGGTTTTAATTTATACTCTTTTATAATAATAACAATTATTGCTGTAATTGTGCTAATTTCTATTACTGGAATTCCTGAAACAATGACAATTAGTATTTTTATTCCAACATTAATTTTAACTTTTATTTGTGGAATAATATTGTCGCTTTTTTTATATACAATTGTTGGTCTTTTATCTTTTTGGATAGAAGATATAAATCCAATATTTATGATTGTTGATAAAACAATTATGATTCTTGGCGGATCATATCTTCCAATTGCTTTATTCCCAACAATTATGTATAACATAGCATTGTATAGCCCATTTGGCGCTTCACAATTTATAACGCACACAGTATATAAAACTTGGCAAACAAATTGGTATCAACTTATTGGAATACAATTATTTTGGATTATTTTGCTTGGATTAATTATTTATTTTATGTTTAATAAAGCAAAAAAAAGAGTTTCTGTAAATGGAGGATGAGGGAAGTTGAAAAGTTAAAAGTTTATAAAGTTATAAACTCTAAAAATTTTATGAAAGAATTATATTTTGCATTTTATGCTATAAAAAAGAATATTCAAAACAATCTTGAGCTTCGCGCAAGTTTTTTAGCTAGTGCTTTCGGTATGATTATAAATGATCTAGCATTTATTCTTTTGTGGGCATTTTTTGTAAAATCAGTAGGAATTATTGGGGGCTGGACTGTTGCTGATATAATTTGTCTGCAAGGATTTGTTGCTTTATGTTTTGGTTTTATATTTTCTGTTGGATTAGGAATTCCAAAGCTTCCTGATTATGTAGCATCAGGAGCATTTGATCGTTTTATGCTTTCACCAAAAAATTTACTTATTAGAACTGCTACATCAGCATTTAGTGTTCCTGCAATTGGTGATATAATTTTTGGAATTACTTGTTTAAGTATTTATAGTTTTCTTATTCACGCAAGTATTTATCAAATTTTACTTTTAATATTACTTATTATTATTTCAATAATTGTGTTTTTATCAATAGTAATAATAATTTATTCAATAAGTTTTTTCTTTGTTGATGCTGATTCAATAGCTAAAAGTCTTTTTGAATTATTTTTTAACCCAGCAATGTTTCATGGTGGAGCTTTTCAAGGAATAATGAGATTTATTTTTACATTTATAATTCCATCACTTTTAATTGGAACTTTACCAGTGGAAATAGTAAAAAATATTTCTTTAGATAAACTTTTATTAATCAGCATTCTCGCAATTTTTTGGTTTATTCTTTCAATAAAAATATTTTATTTTGCTGTAAAAAAATACGAAAGCTCAAATTTTATGACTTTTGGACAATAATAAAAAACAATTGCTGGGAATTCAACTCCCGACACTCCTGACAATTGAAAAAATATTTTTTATATTTTTTATAAAGAAAATCAATGGTTAATATAAAAAATTTAATCTTATAAATTTCTATGAATAATCAAAAACAAATTGTTGTTGGAATGTCTGGAGGCGTTGATTCTTCAATGGCTTTGGTTTTACTTAAAAAACAAGGTTGGAAACCAATTGGTGTTTCTTTAAAATATGCAACTTGGCAAGACTCTCAATATCAATGCCAAAATCAATGTTTGGGGGTACAACCCCCAAACATTGAAAATGCTTGTTGTAGCACAGAATCTTTTAAAATCGCTCGAAATGTTTGTAAAAAATTAAATGTTCCATTTCACATTATAAATGTTAGTAAAGATTTTAAAGAAAAAGTAATTAATTATTTTATTTCAGAATTAAAAAATTGCAAAACTCCCAATCCCTGCGTTATTTGCAATCGTCATTTAAAATTTAAAAAACTTTTTGAATTTGCAAAAAAACACAATATTAAATATGTTGCCACTGGACACTATGCACGCAAACTAAAAATCAAAAATCCAAAATTACAAATTCCAAATAAATCCAAAACTCAAAATCCAAAGCTTGTGGCAAGCAAAGTTGAACCATCTAAAATCATAAGATACCAACTTTTAACAGCCAAAGATACAGAGAAAGATCAAACTTATTCCTTGTCTTTTTTACCACAAAAATGGTTAAAGTATATCATTTTTCCTTTGGGGAATTATACTAAAACAGAAATCTATAAAATGGCTGTACAAAAAGGTTTTGAATTTTTTCTCAAACAAAAACAAAGCCAGGATTTTTGTTTTATTGATAAAAAATCAATAAAATGTTTTTTAGAAAAAGAAATCGGTAAAAAACAAGGGCTAATAAAAGATACTAAAGGAAATATTTTAGGAAAACATTTTGGTTTACATTTTTATACTATTGGACAAAGAAAAGGAATTAAACTTCCAAAAGGACCATATTTTGTCGCTAATATGGATATATTAAATAATATTTTAATTATTACCAAAAATGAAAAAAAATTATATCGTAAAGAAATCTTATGTTCGCCTTTCCATTTTATTTCTGGAATATTACCTGAAAATAAAATTCGTATTAAAGCTAAAATTCGCTACCGTCAATCATCAGCTCTTGCCACACTTTTCTATATTTCTAAAACTAAAATAAAAATAATTTTTGATCAACCGCAAAGAGCAATTACTCCCGGTCAATTTGCTGTTTTTTATTCACTTACCAAAATTTCAAAAGAAAAAGATCAAAAAAATATTTGTTTAGGCGGTGGAATAATAATAAAATAATTAATATGTCAAAGTTCAACTCTTAACAGTTATTTTTACTCCCAGCAGTTATTTTTAATTTTTAAAAAACTATGTTAATCTATAAAAACTTTTATTTTAAAACTTTATGAAAAAAAAATTTATGCAAAAGACAAGCTATGCTTTATTTATTATTGTTTTTAGTTTTGGTTTATTTTCTTGTTTGCCTTTAAAAGCACAAGAGCAAACTATAAACATTTCTCCAGTGGTTCAACTGATTTCTTATAGAAGTATTTTTGGAAAACATGTTGAAATGTTAGGCTGGGGAAGCGCTTCTATTATTAATAAAGAGGGCATGATTATTTCAAATAATCATGTTGTTGATGATGGCAAAGGCAAGCTTGCCACTGCTTTTAGCGTCTGTCTTACAAAAGAAAAAGGCAAAAGACCTGTCTGCGATTACACTGCCACTTTAATCAGCCGCGATGACAAATTAGATGTCGCTCTTTTAAAAATTGATCCTCAAGATATTAATGGTCAAAAAGTTGATTATTCTCAATTTTTAACTATTGAACCAGATTTTAATTATGTTCCAAAAACTCAAGACGAAGCTGTTTTGATTGGTTATCCGTGGATTGGCGCTGACACAATTAGCGAAACCAAGGGCATTATTAGTGGCGTTATGGAATATAATGATTATCAATATATTAAAACCGACGCTTTAATAGCAGGCGGTAATTCTGGTGGCGCAATGATAAATTCAGCTGGTAAATTAATTGGCATTCCCACTTTTTCAATTAGTGATTGGGAAGGTGGTATGGCTTATGGGCTTTATATTAAAGAAGCGCAAAAATTTATTGAAGAAAATATTAATAAACAAATAGAGAGCAAAACAATTATTTTTGATTTTCCTAATTATCAAAAGAATATTGATCAGATTAATAAAAATCAAGCAGTCACAGACGATCTATTTAATTTTAATTTTGATTCAAAATATGAAATCAAAAATTATATTGCTAATCGTTACGCGCAATTAAGCACTAAAAAAATGCAAGATATTGCGATTAATAATTTAACAATTGAATTATTGCCTTTACCCACAATTACTAATAATAAACATTTTCTTTACTATGTTAATAAGTATGGTGGCTATTTTTATGATGAACAAAGTCAGAAATTAGTGGAGAAAAAAATTGGAGGTTTGACTTTTTATACGCCGATTTATAAAAATGATGTTTCGCAAGGCAATACTAATTGGAGTAATTTTTATTTTACTCAATTTTCTCCTAATTCTTGGTTAGTAATTAATCTTGAAGCTCCAACATGGGATGAAAAAAATAATGAAAAAATTAAAAAAGAAATAGAAGATGTTTTAGCAAAAATTTCTTTTAAATCAGAAAAGAAAGATGTTTTATTAAAGAATTTTAATTTTGATTTACCAGCTCTTGGCTTAAAGATTCAAGAAGATTCTATGGTTTCTAATGATCGTACAGGTTCTTATCAGCAGTTTTTTAATAATTTGTACGAATCTTTTCGTTTTGATTTACAACAAAAAGATATTTATAATGGCAAGGGAAAAACCGCTCAAGAAATATACAAAACAGAAACTCAAGATATTAATTCTGAATATAAGTCCCTTATTACTTTAAACGGTCATAAGGGTTATATTGTTTGTGATAGCCCAAATAATCTTTTTGGCAATTATTATCCTTCATATGGTCCTTATAGCTATAATTATTATGGCGACAATTCAGATGAAAATGGTTTAGTTATGCCGGAAATGAAAAATTGTTATTTAAGAATTACTGATGGAATTTATGACCAAAACAAGGAAGAGTATTTTTTAAATATCATAATCAAAGCTTCAAAAAATAATATCAGCAAGTATTTAACTGAACTCAATAATTTTTTAACTAATAAACTGGAATTAGCGCCAATTTCCCAAGGCGAAACAAAATTAGTTAATATTTACAAAGATTTAATTGTTCTCCAATACAACGACTTAGAAGATCAAAACCAAGAATATAAAGAAAATCTTCGTTTATTAATTAAATATAAGTTGCTTAAGAATGAAAAAAAATTTATAGGAGAAAAGCCGATGAAATGGCAAGAAGTTTTACCTCTTTATTTAAAAGCGACTTATAATATTGATTGCGCTAAAATCGCTCCTAAAAAATGCCAGTCAATTTTGGCTGGAAATACTGTTGATTGGTATGATTTTTTTGTTAATAAAATGAAAATTAAACTTACTAGTTATGTTCCTAAAAATAAATTTGATACTTTCAAAAAAGTTGTTTACTACCGATTGGCAGGTGTTAATCTTAAAGATTGGTCAGATAAAACATTGGCTCAATTTGAAGCCACATTAAATGAAGAAAAAAATATTGAGAATTTAGATAAAACTAAAATTTTTGATAATGCTATTTATGGCAAAAGAAAAATCACTTTATCTGATATTGGTATGAACACATCTTATTTTTTCTCTTTTCAAGATCCTATTTTTTCTCCAAAAAAAGGCATTATCTGGCAAAAATCTTTGAATGATCAAGCGCAAGATTTTAATCAAGAACAGCCATTTTTAGATTCAGAAACAAAAAATCTACAAAAACGTAGACAAAATAATGAAGATAATCTTGATAAATGTTTTAAAGATAAAAATGACGCTTCGTCTTGTTTAATTAAATTTATGAAAGAAAGCGTAAAAATTAATAAAAAAGAAAAAGAAATGGAAAATTCTTATTCTGTTCTAACTAAAGCCAATCTTTACATGAATTTTTTAAATAATATTGACTTAGGTCTTTTTAATTCTGAATTATCTAAAAAGAAAGATGTTGTTATTGAAACAACAGAAATAAAGTTAGAATAATAATTAAATTTTAATTTTAAATTTATGTCTAAAGAAAAAAATAACAATTTAGAAATTATGCGACATTCATTGACGCATATAATGGCAGGGGCTATTTTAGAATTATGGCCTAATGTTAAATTTGGCATTGGACCAGCAATTGAAAATGGATTTTATTATGATTTTGATTTATCTGATTGCGAAAAAAAAACATTTGTTCCACAAGATTTATTAAAAATTGAAAAAAGAATGAAAAAAATTATTCAACAAAATTTTAAATTTAAGAAAAAAGAAATTTCAATTGAAGAAGCAAAAGAAATTTTTAAAGACCAACCATATAAATTAGAATTGATTGAAGAATTAGAAAAAAATTTAAAACAAATTACGATTTTTGAAACTTTTAATCCTATAAGCTATGAGCCAACTAACAGCTATTTTATAGATTTATGCGCAGGTCCACATATTAATTTAACTAAAGAAATTAATTTAGATGCTTTTAAATTAACAAAATTAGCCGGAGCTTATTGGAAAGGTGATGAAAAAAATAAAATGTTGACAAGAATTTATGGCATTGCTTTTGAAACAAAAAAAGAATTAGATGATTATTTAACGATGATGACAGAAGCAGAAAAAAGAGACCATAGAAAGATTGGCAAAGAATTAGACTTTTTTCATATTGATGAAATTGTTGGTTCTGGCTTGCCATTATGGCATCCTAAAGGCGCAATTCTTTGGAGAATTATTGAAGATTTTTGGTACAAAGAACATTTAAAAAATGATTATCAATTAGTTCGTACTCCGCATATTGGCAATAAAATTCTTTGGGAAACTTCTGGTCATTGGGGATTTTATAATGAAAGCATGTATCCTCCATTAGAAGTTGGCCAAACATTAAAAGAAAGTCAGGATAAAGATAAAATTAAAGATTCTGAACAATTTTTATTAAAACCAATGAATTGTCCATTTCATGTTCAAATTTTTAAAAATAAACCTTACTCATACAGAGAACTGCCTTTGCGATGGGCAGAATGCGGAACAGTATATCGCTATGAAAAAAAAGGAGAACTTTCTGGCTTGACTAGAGTAAGAGGTTTTACTCAAGATGACGCGCATATTATTTGCAGAGCCGATCAGGTTGAAAATGAATTAAAAAAAGTAATTGATTTTATTTTGTTTATTTATAAATCATTTGGTTTTGAAATTGAAAGCGTAAATGTGTATCTATCTGTAAGAGATCAAGAATCAAAAAAATACGCGGGAACTGACGAAGGTTGGGATTTTACGGAAAAAGTTTTAGAAAAAGTTGCATTAGAAAAAAAATTAAATATTAAAAAAGATATAGGCGGAGCTGTATTTTATGGTCCAAAGCTTGATTTTAAAGTTAAGGACGCGATTGGAAGAGAGTGGCAATGCTCAACTTTGCAATTTGATTTTAATTTGCCTGAAAGATTTGATATGACATTTATTAATGATAAAGGCGAGAAAGAAAAACCATTTATGTTGCACCGCGCGTTATTTGGATCTTTTGAACGATTTATTGGTGTTTTAATTGAACACTATTCTGGCGCGTTGCCATTTTGGTTATCACCTGTTCAGGTTCAAATTATTCCAATTAGCGAAAAATTTAATGATTATGCCGAGAAAATTAGCTTACAGCTTAAGGCTTACGACTTTAGGCTTGTTGTTGATAATGAAACCGAAACTCTAGGTAAACGAATTCGCAATGCCGAACTTCAAAAAATTCCTTACCTTTTAATTGTTGGAGAAAAAGAAAAAAATACCAACACCATCGCTGTCCGTGAACGACACAAAGGCGACCTCGGTGCAATGAAATTAACTGAGTTTTTAGAAAAGATTAAGATAAAAACAAAATAAAAATAAAAATTTAAAACTCTAAACTAGATGTAATCAAATTTTTCAAAAAATCCTCCCATACGACTTGGAAAAAGTCTTGACTTTTTCCAAGTGTTGCATAATGATATAATCATGCAATTTATTAAAAGACAGTCTTATACTAATTTGTGGAATGAACTATCTGAAGAAAAAAAGATGGTTTTTTTAGCTGGTCCAAGACAAGTTGGCAAAACAACAATCGCAAAAGAAATAGCCAAAAAATATAAAAATAGTATTTATTTTAATTGGGATATTATCTCAGATCAGCAAAAAATAATAAAAAATCCGACTTTTTTTGAACAAATTAACAGGATTGATAAATCAATTCCGCTTGTTGTTTTAGATGAAATTCATAAATACAAAAAATGGAAGAATTATTTAAAAGGCATTTATGATGAATTTTATTCTGATTATTCTTTTCTTATTTCTGGAAGTGGGAGATTAGATATCTATCAAAAAGGCGGAGATTCTTTGGCTGGCAGATATTTAATGTTTCATCTTTTTCCATTTACAATTTCGGAATTAAGTCATACTAATAGAAATTTTTCTGATTTTATTAAAAATCCAATTAATGATTTTGATATAAATCATAAAAAATCAACGCGAAATATTTGGGATAATTTAGCCCAATTTAGCGGTTTTCCGGATCCATTTACTAGGGCAACAAAAACATTTTGGACAAAATGGTCAAGAAATTACAATAAGCAAATTATTTATGAAGATATTAGAAATTTGTCAAACATAAAAAATATTAATGATGTTGGGTTATTATTTTCTTTGTTGCCATCAAAAATAGGAAGCCCAATTTCAATAAACAATATTGCCAATGATTTGCAAGTCGCTTTTGATACTGTAAAAAATTGGCTCAATCTTTTTGATATATCATATTTAACTTTTAGAATCTTACCATGGACCAGAAAAATTAATAGAGCAATAACAAAAGAAAAAAAATTATATCTTTTTAACTATCCTTTAATTCAGGATATTGGCGCTAAATTTGAAAATATGGTTAGCCTTGAATTATATAGAGCAATTAATAATTGGAACGAAAAAGGATATGGTAATTTTGATTTACATTATATTAAAAACAAAGAACAAGAAGAAGTGGATTTTCTTATTAGTAATAATAATTTGCCAATTTTAATAATAGAAGCAAAAAATTCTGATGTTCAGCCAACAAAAGCATTGATTAATTTCCAAAATAATTTAAATGTCCCAGCTGTTCAATTAGTAAATCAAGAAAATATTTATAAAATTAATAAAAATAAAGCTAATAAAATATTAATTACCACCGCGCATTATTGGTTATCTTCCCTACCATTTTAATTTAAAATAAATACAAAATACATCGTATGACGATTAAAGATAAGCAAAATTTGTCTTACAAATTTTGCTTATTTTATTCTATGCCTACAATTACTATAAACAAACACATATATCATAATTATCAAATTTTAGAAACCTTTGAAGCAGGTATTGTTTTGACTGGACCAGAAGTGAAATCACTAAAAAAGGGCCAAATCAATCTTAAGGGAAGTTATGTTACTTTGGATTCTAAAATTCCAGAAAAACCTCTTTCTAATGTTATTTCAAAATATTCTTTGCCTTGTGTTTGGTTGGTTAATTGTCATATTTCCGCTTACGCGCCAGCAGCTAATGTTCAAAAAAATTATCAACCAACTCATTCACGAAAATTGCTTTTAAAAAAGAAAGAAATCAATTCTTTAATCGGTAAATTAAAAACCCCGGGCTTGACTTTATTGCCAATTAAGGTATATACTAAGGGCAAGATTATCAAATTAGAAATTGGTTTGGGTAAGGGAAAGAAAAAATTTGATAAAAGAGAGGATATTAAAAAAAGAGAGGTAAAAAGAAAAATAGAAAGAGTGATGAAAAATTTCTAATTTTTTTAAAAAGTATATTTATCAAAAAGATCTAAAAGCCTCCTTGATAAAGAGCCTGCCCCGAGCTTGTCGAGAGAGGGTTGGGGAATTTTTAAAAGGAAGAAACCCTCTAAATCTCCCTTATCAGGGGGGACAGAATTAATTAGCCCCCTTGATAAAGGGGGTTGGGGGATTTCAGAAATTAAGAAACCCTCTAAATCTCCCTTATCAAAAAACAAATGTGTGAAACGTTTATTTTAAATTAATTTTTATTTTTATTTTTTCACCCAGAAGGCATTGCCTTCTAAAATTATTTATGAATGATCAGCCTTTGGCTGATAATTTTAAAACATATGGAACAAGAAAGAGAACAACAAGAACAAGATTTAGAAAATAAAACCCTCAAGGAATTAACTGAATTATATAAAAAAAAGCGAATTTTTTTCTTTAGAGGGAAAGAAAATAGGAGTTTTAATAATTGAAAAAATAGAAAAAATTGAAACTTTATTGGGATTAAAGCAATTTCAAGAAAAAAATTCGCAAAATTCCCTTTGGGATACAGAGATAAATGAAATAGTTGAAGTTAGAAAGGTTGAAATAAGAGATAGAATGCTTAAAGAAATAAAAAATAAAAATTGGGACGTTAAAAATTAATTAGAAATTTAAAATTTAAAAAAATAATTCTATTTAAAAGTTATTTCAACTAAAAAATAAAATTATATTTTTATGAATAATAGTTTTAAAAAAGCATATGCATGGGTAAAAAGCGACATACCATTACGTATTGAAAAAAAATATTATTGCGAAACACGCGATATTTTTCAAGCAAGATTAGGCATGATGATTAGTTCTTTATTTGCTAATGCTAAAATTATAGAAAACGATATTTATATTTTATCCGCCATTGCCGGAGAAATCGGTAATAATTCTTTTGATCATAATTTAGGAAAATGGCCTGACATTATGGGTATTTTTTTTGGCTATGAATTAAATAAAAATAAATTAACAATTGTTTTAGCCGATAGAGGTCAAGGTATTTTAGCAACGCTTAAAAGAGTAAAACCAGAGTTAAAAAATGATAAAGAATCGTTATTTGTCGCTTTTAATGAAAAAATATCCGGTCGCGCGCCAGAGCCAAGAGGCAATGGTTTAAAGTTTGTTAAAGAAAGCATCAAAGAAAAAAAGAAACATTTACTTTTTATGTCTGGAACAGCCAAAATAGAAATAAATAAAAAAATAAAAATTAGTTTGGCAAAAAAAATTAATGGTTGTTTGGCTATTATTACTAATTAAAATTTTTATGAAAATAGAATTAAAAAAATTTGGCGATGTTTTAATTTCTAGACCAGCTGGAAGAGAGGCTTATTTAGCTATGTCGGCGTATTTAATCAAAGATATTAAAAAAAACGAAAAAATAATTATAGATTTTAACGGTATAAAAGTTTTAACTCCTTCTTGGGCTGACGAAGTTATAACTAAATTAGCGCAAAATTATAATATTGTATTTGACAATACAAACAATCCAACTGTTGAAGCAACCTTAAAAACACTTTCAAAATATTCTGGCGTAAAAATTAATAAAAATATTTTAAAATAATCATTTTAAAAAGTCTTTGGCAAAGTAAAATTTTATAAAATTTCTTAATAAAAAGTTGCAATAGAAACTTGAAGCCAAGTATTATAAAAATAATTTTAAATTTTAGATTTATTTTATTGACAAATATGCAGTATATAACTATACTATTTATAGTTATATATCTAACTATAAAATAAATCATATGGAAAATGACCTAATATTAGAAGAAATAATAAAGCAAAATAAGCATTGGATAAATAATAATTCTTGGTTTGATGCAAAAAAATATCAAAGAAAATTATTATTAGAATTAATTAGCTATTTAAAAGAAGAACAAATTTTATCTATTGTTGGACTCAGAAGAACTGGCAAAACGACTATTTTAAAGCAAATAATACAATATTTAATTGATAAAAAAAATATTAATTCAAAAAATATTTTATTTTTAAGTTTTGATGAAGCTCTTATTACTTCAAAACTTTCACTTAATAAATATCTCGATGCTTTTTTAGATACAACAAAAAATAATAAACTAAAATATATATTTTTAGACGAAATTCAATACATAGAAAAGTGGCAACATATTTTAAAAAGATATTATGATACCAGAGGAAATATAAAATTTATTGTTAGCGGATCATCTTCTTTATTTATTCAAAAAAAAACAACAGAAAGTTTGGCAGGAAGAATTTATGAATTTAAATTAAATCATCTTGGTTTTGATGAATTTTTAGAAATATCAAACACAAAAAAATCTTTAATCGCTGAGTATAAAAAATTTGCTATATCTAATTTAGATAAAATTAAATATAAAGAAAACGAATATCAATGGTTTTTAGCGCAAAATGGAAAAAAATTAGAAAAATTATTTGAAGATTATTTATTATATTATCAGTTTCCAGAAACAATTTGTAAAAATGATAAACAAAAAATTTATAAATATATAGAAGATTCAATATACAAAAAAACAATAGCATATGATATTCCTAGACTTTTTGATGTTAATAAAGTTGATGAATTAAAATTTATTTTTCGCGTATTAATAAATGAAACTAGCAATGAGATAGAATATGGAAAAATAGCGAGCGAAGCAGGAGTAGAAATTAATACTTTAAAAAAATATTTTTCTTATTATCAAGATAGCCTACTTTTTAATATTATTTATAATTATTCCAAATCTTTTAGAAAATCAAAACGATTACAAAAAAAAGGATACATAGCTAGCACAAATTTTTTTACCACTTTTCATCCTGAATTTTTTAATATAAATACAATAGCTAGCCAATATATAGGGAAACTAGCGGAAACTTATATTTATAATATTTTAAAAACAAAATACGAATATATTTCATTTTATAAAAAAAACCAAAAAGAGATTGATTTTGTATGCAATAATGAGATTCTTAATAAGAAAAAAGCAAAATTAATTGAAGTAAAATATGTTAACAATATAGAAAAAGAAAATTTTTCTTTTTTAGAGAAAACGGCTATTGAAAATTTTAAGGTTAATAATTATTTTATTTTTTCTAAAAGACATTTTTATAATAAAAATAAAAAAATAATTATCCCATGTTTTTTAATTATTTAAAAAAGTAAAAATTAGAAGATTATTTAGAAATTTAAAATTATAAAATTATAAAATTTGTTTTACAAATTTTATCCGGGGGTGTTTAAAATCGATGGAAAAGTTCTTTAAAAATTAGCTGGTTGTCCGGCAAGACACAAATCTACCAAAAACAATAAATGCTAAATTTATTGAACAGGTAAAAGAAAAAGTCGTTGCTTTTGCAAAAACTTTTACTTTGACTCCTGCTTTCGTTACAGCTTAAAATCCTGTAGCCATCCAACTATTGATGCCTAATAAATAGATCTGGGTGTTATTTTTAGGATAGATAAATTTTTTCGTCTTAAATTAATTTATCAAAATTTACTAAGACTAGAAATAAATATGTTTGTTTATTTTTTTTATTTATTTCAAAATTTAAAATAAACTATACCAGTAGAAGATTTTTAAATATTTTTTCAGACAGGGGTGAAAATCCCCTCACCTCCACCAAAAATTAGGTTTTTAGGTTTCATTATAGACACAAATGACATTTGCATGAAACAAAAAAACAAAAACAAAAAACATGGCTCTAGACTATATGAAATAGTTGTGATATATTACTTTTATACTAAAAAAGCCAAAATATAAATATAAAATAAAAGAGGCGGTGTAGCTCAGTGGTTAGAGCAGAGGAATCATAATCCTCGTGTCGGGGGTTCAAATCCCTCCACCGCTATTACCGATTATAAAAATTCTTATATCGCGGGGTAGAGCAGCGGCAGCTCGTCAGGCCCATAACCTGAAGGTCGTGGGTTCAAATCCCACCCCCGCAACCAATTTTATTTTTTAATTTTTTTTAACTGAAAGTAAAAATAAGGTTGGTTTTTTTGACTTGACAGGATGACTTTTTTAGTATTATAAATGGTACGTCAAGTTTAGTTATTTGTAATAAAATTAAATTAGAGAATTATAAAAGTTTTTGTTATCATGATATAAGTGATAAAATTAAATAATTTTAGTTCTTGCTTAAACCGTTATAATCAAAAAAAATAATAGTAAAATTATAAAATCTTTAAATTAAAATTGAAAAAATAATAATTTTTAATATCATAAATATAATGGAGCCAATAATTGAGAATAAAATAAATACCAATAAAAAAACTAACTTTATTTTTTAATTTAAATTAATATGTCTGATTTTATATTTTTAATAATAATTATTGGTGCTGTTTTTTTAATCATTAATAAATCTCAAAATTTTTTTATGCAATCACAAAAAAATGAAGCAATAGAAATAAAACCTAAATTGCCTAAAAGTCTTTTAATTGGAATTATTATTGGAATTATTGCGCTTGTTTTAATTTTTAATTCATTTATTGCGGTTTCAGGCGGACACGTGGCTTGTATTTATGATATTGGTAGAGGAATTTTACAAAAAAACTTATTGCCGGGATTACATTTAAAAATTCCATTTTGGCAAACAGCCAAGGAATTTAATACTCGAACCCAAGCTTTTACAATGAGTAGTAGCGAAGAAAATACAATATCTACAAAAAAAGATGATAGTATGGAAGCCCCAACTTCAGATGGACAGCAAGTAATGATTGACGTAACAGTTTTATTTCATCTTGACTCAAATAAAGTTAGCAATATTTGGCAAAATATTGGAGAAGATTATGTTCAAAAAATTGTTAAACCAATTTCTCGCAGTCAAATTAGAATGGCAATTTCTCAATACACAGCCATAGATATTTATTCAGTAAAAAGAGCTGATGCTGTTAAAAAAATGACTGGGGAAATTAGACCAATGTTTGCTGAAAAAGGAATTATTTTAGAAGAAATTTTATTAAGAAAAGTAACTTTTACTCCGGAATATGCTAAGTCTATTGAAGAAAAACAAATCGCTGAACAAAGAATCAAAAAAGCTAAATATGACAAAGATAGAATAGTAGTAGAAAAGGAACAAAAAATTATTACAGCGCAAGGTGAAGCAGAATCAATTAAATTAAAAGGAGAAATGTTGCGCGCTAATCCTCAAACCATTCAATATGAATTTGTTCAAAAAATGGCTGAAAATGTAAAATGGGGATTCTTGCCAGCATCATCTTTGCCATTACTTGATTTAAAAAATTTAACATCAGGAGAAGAAAAAAAATAGGATAAATTATAAATGTTTAGATGTAATATTTGGTTCTTTGCCGTAAAAAGGAATGGCAATTTTTCCTAATTTTGCTTTTTTAAATTTTTTATAACTTAATTCTATTAATTCTTTTGTATTTTTAAATTCATTTAATTTTATTTCTGCAATAGGAATTTTTAACACATAAGCCATTGTATTAGCAATAATTATCCCAATCCGTAAAGCAGTAAAAGGACCTGGACCAATTATTATTGCTATACCTTTTAGATCTTGAATTTTCCTTTTATTTTTTTTAAACAATTTATCAATAAATGGTAATAATTTTTCGGTTTGATGATAATTTCTTTTAAAACTATTTTTAGAAATTAAAAAAAATTCGGGATTTTTATTTACCAATTTATGAATAAAAATTATTAAAGTTGTTTTATTTTTTTCTGCTGTATTAATTATAAGAAACATAAAATAGCAATTTAAGAGGGCGGTTAGCTCAGCTGGTTAGAGCACCTCGTTTACACCGAGGGGGTCAGAGGTTCGAATCCTCTATCGCCCACCATAATTTTAAAATATAAATAGGTAGATGCGTACATGATTAGAATGTCCCAATGGACATCAAAGAGTCAGAGGTTCGAATCCTCTATCGCCCTCACGGTTGGGATGTTCTAAAAAAAATATAAAATGTGTTATTATTTATAAATAAATTTATTAAAAATTAATAAATTTATGGGGTAGATGAGAGCCTCTGCTCTCATCTTTTTTGGTTGGAGCAGAGGCTCCAACCTACCCAAATCTTTTGGTTAGAACATCCCAACCGTGCTATCACTCTACATAATTTTAAAATCAAGTTATTTAAAAAGCCATTTTTAAAATTTAAAATGGCTTTTTAATTTTCCATTAATATTTTTATAAATATGTCTGAAATGAAAAATATAATCAAAAATCTTTAAAAAATATTAAACTATTAAAAATCCAACAATTAATAAAGCAACAATGTTTAACACTTTTATCATCGGATTAATTGCTGGACCAGCAGTATCTTTATATGGATCGCCAACTGTGTCACCAGTAATTGCCGCTTGATGAGCTAAAGAACCCTTACCACCAAAATTTCCTTCTTCAATATATTTTTTAGCATTATCCCAAGCCCCACCACCAGAAGTCATAGAAATTGCAACAAAAATTCCTGTTACAATACTACCAACCAACATTCCTCCTAAAACAATAGGACCCAAAGCAAAACCCACAACAATTGGAACTATCACTGGAATTAAAGCAGGAACAATCATTTCTTTTAATGCCCCCTTGGTAACAATATCAACACATTGTCCATAATCTGGTTTATTGGTTTTTTCCATAATTCCAGGAATTTCCTTAAATTGTCTTCTCACTTCCTTTACTACCTGCCCAGCTACACGCCCAACTGCTTCCATACAACGAGCGCCAAAAAGATATGGCAATATTCCTCCAATAAAAAGTCCAACTAAAACCTCTGGCGATCCCAAAGAAAAAAGAAGTTGTCTTGCTAGCTCAGGAGGAATATTAGAATTTTGTATATAATGACTGACATTTATTTCTTGAATATAAGAAGCAAATAAAACAATAGCAGCTAAACCTGCTGAACCAATAGCATAACCTTTTGTTATTGCTTTTGTTGTGTTTCCCACAGCATCCAAGGGGTCAGTAACATCTCTTACTTCTTTTGGCAATTCAGCCATTTCTGCAATTCCTCCCGCATTATCAGTTACTGGTCCAAAAGAATCAATTGCAACCATAATGGCTGTCATAGAAAGCATTGTTACACAAGCAATGGCCACACCATAAATCCCAAATAAACTATAAGAACTAAAAATTCCCACACAAATTGTAACAACCGGCAAAGCTGTTGATTTCATTGAAACAGCTAATCCTGTAATTATATTTGTTGCATGCCCAGTTTCTGATGCTTGAGCAATTGACTTTACTGGTTGATATTTTGTTGAAGTAAAATAATTAGTAATAACAACCAATAAACCAGTAATAACAATACCGATTAAAGAACAAAAATAAATATGGTTTACTAATAACTTTTCAAAAAATAGTTGAGTAATAAAATAAAATAAAACAGCAGAAATACCCCCACTAACTATTAATCCTTTATAAAGAGCTCCCATAATATTAGGTTTTTTTTCATTTAGTTTCACAAAAAATGAACCAATTATTGAAGCCAAAAGAGAAACGCCACATAAAATCAAAGGATATAATATAAAAGCCGAAGCTCCTGAATAAAATAAATTACCCAACAACATTGTGGCAATTATTGTTACAACATATGTTTCAAAAAGATCGGCGGCCATTCCAGCGCAATCACCTACATTGTCACCTACATTATCAGCAATTACAGCTGGATTTCTTGGGTCATCTTCTGGAATTCCTTGTTCAATTTTTCCCACTAAATCAGCTCCTACATCCGCTGCTTTAGTATAAATACCTCCGCCAATTCGAGCAAAAATAGAAATTAAACTACCACCAAAACCCAAACCAATTAAAGCATTTATATCTTTAAAAAAGACGGCATAAAATCCTACCACACCTAATAATCCCAACCCTGCCACTAAAAATCCAGTAATTGCTCCACTTTTAAAAGCTAAATTTAAAGCCTTTCCTAATCCATTTTTTGCTGCTTCGCAAGTTCTCACATTAGCTCTTACTGAAACATTCATCCCAATATAACCGGCCAAACCGGAAAGAATTGCTCCGACTAAAAAACCTAAAGCAATTTTATAATTCAAAAATATAGCAAGAACAATAGTGATAACAACCACAACTATTCCAATGGTTTTATATTGCCGATTTAAAAAAGCTTTTGCTCCAGCCTGAATAGCCTTAGCAATGTTTTGCATTTTTTCATCACCAGCTGGTTGCTTTAAAATCCATCGAGTAAGAATCAAACTATAAACAATAGCTACTACTGCACATAAAAGCGCAAAAAGAATAAAAAAATTACCAATCATAAAATAAAAATTAAATCACCCTCCAAGTGAAAAATAAATTAAAAAATTAAAATTTAAATAAAAACTAAACAATTGGCAAGGTAAAATAAAAAGTGCTACCTTTTTCTTTTTCACTTTCTGCCCAAATCTGTCCATTATTAGACTCAATAATACTTTTAA